>NZ_DEPM01000013.1:3378-22308 GCF_002358775.1 Martelella sp. UBA3392 | reverse complement strand
GAGCCGATGCCGGAGCCGCCGGCATGGACCAGTATCGTCTCGCCCGGCTGGAGCTTGGCATTGTCGAACAGCATATGCTCAACGGTGCCAAAGGTGACGGGCGCAAGGGCCGCCCCGATCGCGTCCACGCCGGGGGGTGCTGCCACGAGCTGGCGGGCGGGGATGTTGATTTTTTCCTGCGCGAAGCCGTCGAGATGAAAGCCGTGGACGCCGCCGACATGTTCGCACAGATTGTCGCGGCCCTCGCGACAGGCCTTGCAACGGCCGCAGATGCGCGCGCCATAGATCGCCACCAGATCGCCGGGCAGCACGTTCGATACCCCTGCGCCGATCGCCTCGACCACGCCGGAGGCTTCCGCGCCGATCGTCAGCGGCAGCTTGCGCTTGGCGAACGCCATGCCGCGCCAGCCCCAGACATCGATATGGTTGAGCGCGACCGCCTTCAATCGCAGCGTCACCTCGCCAGGCGCTGGCGCGCCCGGCTCTGCCACGTCGCGCAATTCGATCTTGCGGTCATCGGTCAGCTGCAAGGCGCGCATGGGTCATTCCTTCATATTCAATATGTTAGAGCTACTAACTAAACTAGACTGTCAAAAGAACAGGCTCACGCCGGCTCTCGCGTCATCACCAGGCAGGCATTCTGGCCGCCGAATCCGAACGAATTGGACAATACAGACGCGACATTCGCCGAACGCTTCACATTCGGCACCACATCGAGCTCGATCGCCGGATCCGGATTGACGTGGTTGATGGTCGGCGGCAACACCCCGGTCTGCATCGACTGGAACGAGAACACCGCCTCCACCGCGCCGGCGGCCGTCAGCGTATGGCCGATCATCGACTTGTTGGACGACAGCGGGATGGACTTCAGCCGCTCGCCGAACACGGCGCTGAGCGAGGAATATTCCATCTTGTCGTTTTCCGGCGTCGAAGTGCCATGGGCGTTGATGTAATCGATGCCGTCGATATCGAGCCCGGCATCTTCCAGCGCCGCGCGGACCGTCGCGATCGCCGGTGCGCCATCGGGCGAGGACCGGGTGCGATGGAAATGGTCGGCCTTTTCGCCGCAACCGCGCACGATGCCGTAAACCTTCGCCCCGCGGGCGACGGCGGAGGCGAGCGATTCGAGGATCAGCGTTGCCGCGCCCTCGGCGATCACGAAGCCGTCGCGATCCTTGCTGAAGGGCTTGGAGGCCTTCTCCGGCGGGTCGTTCTGGGTGGAAAGCGCCGACAGCAGCGAGAACCGCACCAGCGATTCGGCGCTGACGGAACCGTCGGTGGCAACCGTCATGGCACGCTCCGTGCGGCCCTGGCGGATCGCCTCGACGCCCAGCTGGATTGCGGTCGCGCCCGAGGCGCAGGCCGTCGACGTCGTTACCGGCAGGCCCCGTGTGCCGAACTTGTCGGCGATCCGCTCCGAGATCGAACCGAATAGCACGGCTTCGTGAAAGGCAGGATCGCCCTTTTCGCGCATGGCTGCGAGAAAGCGGACATAGGCGTCATTGTCTTCCACCGGCGGACCGGAGCGATCGGTCAGCGCGAAACGCATCGACCATTCGGGCTCCACCGGCGGAGCCGCCAGAAACAGCGGCGCATCGAAATCGCCGGAAAGGCCGGCTGCGGCAAGCGCCTCCTCGATGGTCGCCTCGGCGAACGCATAGGACCGGGAAACGGCATTGTCTTCCGACGGAATGAAATCCACCGTGCCGGCGATGCGGGTGGAAAGATGCTCGGTCGGGAACCGCGAGATCTGATGGATCCCCGACACGCCTTCCGTCAGCTTCTTCCAGTTGTCCTCGAGGCCGCGACCGAGCGAGGTCACCACGCCCATGCCGGTTACGGCGACGAGCGGGCGACCGAGATGATCTGTATAGGCATTGCTCATCTGTCCGGTCCTTCCTTATTTCTCGGCCGAGAGCACGGCGACGCCCTCGCCGCGCTGATGGCCGACAGTGGTTACCGCGATCTTTTCCGCCGGGGCCGACATCGGCTGCTCGCCACCGGAATTGAAGACGGGAAGCACGGCCTGTTTGTCGAGCGCCAGTGCGGCGAGCGCGATCCCGAGCGTGAAAGTCGCTTCCATGGCGTGGCCGGTGACACCGGTATAACCGCGCAGCGGGGCTGACGGGAAATGCTCTTTCACGAAAGCGGCTTCGCGCATCGTGATGTCGGTCAGGCCGGTCGCGCCGGAAAGAATCGCTTCATTGCCGGCGCCGGTAAACCCGGCATCCTTGAACAGCCGCTCGAGCCGCTGTTCGAAACGGCCATCGTCACGCTTGCCGCGATCGCCTTCGACGCCGGAAAGCACCGCATAGATATGCGCGCCGCGGGCTTCGGCATGTTCGCGTGATTCCAGCACCACGAAGGCGCCGACCGTGCCCATGATCATGCCGCCGTCTTCATCCGCGGGCCGGTCCCAGAGCGGCGCCCAGTCCCCGCGCGAAAGCGCATGCACCGATTCCATCATCAGCAGGATGTCGCGGCGTTCGGCGACGAACGAGCCGCCCACCAGCGTATGGCTCGACTGGCCCGCCAGGATGCGCGCGTAAGCGGTTGCGACGGCGGAAATACCTGCCGCTTCCTCGCCCATGAAGGTGCGCGAGGAGCCGGCAACCTTGTGCACGATGGAAATATTGCCGGCAACCAGGTTGGCGAGCTGGGCCAGAAACAGCGTCGGACGCAGCTCGGTGGTCAGCTTCTCGTTCAGCAGGATCTCGCGATCATTGCGCTGGCGCGCCTCGTTGACGATCAGGCTGTCAACGGCGATATCGCGCTCGCCGCCGCCGGCCGCGACGATCATGTCCATCGTCGCGCAAAGCTCTTCGTTTTCCTTCATACCCGCGTCGTCGAGCGCGAGGCCTGCGGCATAGACGCCGAGCCGCTGCCAGTTTTCCATCTGGCGCTGGTCGCCGCGCTTGGGGATCTGGTCCTTCCAGTCGATTTCCGGCAGCGGATGCACCGGATAGGGCGCGCAGATGTCGGCGTCGATCCGGACTTCGGGCTGGCCGCCGGTGAGCATCGCGACATGCGGCTCGATGCCGACGCCGAAACTCGTGACCAGACCAATACCGGTAACGACCACATCATTGGAGGATTTCGCCATGTCAGGACCTCTCCGCGGCCTGCCCGGCGATTGCCGCAAACAGGCCGACTTCCTCGGCGCGCCGCTTCACGAGCGGCGCTAGTTCATTGTCATCGAACGACATCGTGCGGAATTTGAGCTGGGCGTTCGCGATCGGCTTTCCGCCGGACGCGATCTTCGCCTTGGTAACGGCAAAGCCCGAGCCCTCGTGCTCCAGTTGCGCTTCGATATCGAGCACCGCATTGGGCGCGACGAAGCCGCGCAGCTTGGCGCTGTCGACCATCATCAGGAACGGCATCGCCGTGCAATCATTGACGCCGAGCAGCAGCATGCCGGACGCCTGCGCCATGGTTTCGATCAAAAGCACCCCCGGAACGAGCGGCATGCCCGGAAAATGCCCCTCGAATACCGGGCTTTTCTCCGGAACCGTGGAACGCGCGACGATCGTCCCGGCGTTGATATCCGCCGACACGATCCGATCAATCATCTGGAAATATTCAAGCAGCATTGAATGCTTTCAGCCCCTGCATCAGTTCCGCAGCGAAGCCAGGCGGGCTGAGATGCCGGTCATAAAGCCGACCGCCCTTAAGACTGCTTTGCCGCTCTCAGCTCGTCGATCTTGGCGCAGAGATTCTTCAGAATGAAGTACTCGTCCGCGTCGACCTTGCCCTCGTTGACGTCCTGCGTCCACTTTTCGAGCGGGATCTTGATACCGAATTCCTTGTCGATCGCAAAGACGATATCGAGGAAATCGAGGCTGTCGATGCCGAGATCGTCGATCGTATTGCTTTCCGGCGTAATCTGGTCGCGGTCGATTTCGCTCGTTTCCGCGATGATATCGGCAACTTTATCAAATGTAGCGCTCACGCCTATTACCTCTTCATCTTTCAAGTGTGCCCTCCTCATAGGCAATGATTGGCGAAAAGCCAATGGCCACAGGTTGCACGAGGGCAATTTTTCGATTGTAACTCAGACGGCCGCCGAATGGCGACCCTTGCCGCGCCCAAGATAGGTATCGAAAACCGCAGCAACAGAGCGCGCGAACGGAAAAGCCTCATTTTTCAGCCGAAATCCAAACCGGTCATAGTCACAGACCTCCGGATTTTCGCGGGCATAGGCCTGGGCCTCGGCGATGATTTCGTCCGTTCCGGCATCGAATCGCGCTTTCAGCTCGCAGGCGGAAAAACCATAGGCGCACATGATTCTCTCGATCACGAAGGCGCGCGCGCGATCCTCCGGCTGAAGAGCAACGCCGCGAACCACCGCCAAATCGCCGCTTTCGACCATGCGTCGATATTCGCCGGTCGCCGGCATGTTCTGCCAAAAGCCCTCCGGCAACTGGCTGATCGACGAGGCGCCAAGACCGATCAGCGCGTCGGCGCTCTCGTCGGTATAGCCCTGGAAATTGCGCCGCAGCCTGCCGGTGCGGGCCGCCTTGGCAAGCGTGTCACCGGCAAGCGCGAAATGATCGATGCCAATCGACTCATAGCCGGCCTCGGCCAGCATCTCGGCCGCCAGCGACATCTGGCGGAAACGTTCCTCCGCATCCGGAAGCGCATCCTCGGGAATCAGCGCCTGGTGCTTCTTCATCCACGGCACATGGGCATAGCCGAACAGCGCGATCCTGTCGGGTTTCAGGCTGATGATATCGGCGACGGTCTTCGCCATCGTATCAAGCGTCTGATACGGCAGGCCGTAGAGCAGATCGCAATTGACGGATCTTACGCCGCGCTTGCGCATCGCCGCGATCACCTCCGCCGTCTGTTCGAAGGTCTGCAGACGGTTGATGGTCTTCTGCACCTTGGGATCGAAGTCCTGGACGCCGAGGCTTGCCCGCGTCACCCCGATTTCGGCCAGCGCATCGTAGCGCGCCTCGTCAAGATCGTTCGGATCCATCTCGACGCTGATCTCGGCATCCTCGGCGAACGTGAAGGCGGCCCGCAGCCAGCCCATCAGGCGATGCATGTCCTCGGGCTTCAGCATGGTCGGCGAGCCGCCGCCCCAATGCAGGCCGGTCACCACGACCTCGGGCGATACCATTTGACCCATGGTCTCGATTTCGCACTTCAGGCTTTCGAGATAAGCCGCAACGGGCTCATATTTGAGGGTGTGCTTGGTGTGACAGGCGCAAAACCAGCAAAGCCGGTCGCAATAGGGAACATGCACGTAAAGCGAGAGCGTCTGGCCGGCGCCAAGCGCCGCAATCCATTGTCTCGCAGTCGTCGGATCGACCCCATCATGGAAATGCGGGGCCGTCGGGTAGCTGGTGTAACGCGGAACCGGCTCCGAAAACCTGGCCAACAATTGTTGTTGCGACGTCATGACGCGCCCCTTCCTGACTGATTATGCGAACGGGATAGCCCCTCGGGGCGGTCGCAGCTTTGACTTTGATCAAGTTTGGTTGCAGAGTAGCTGTGTACGAACGAATGCAGTTGTGGCGGGCACGAAGACATATCGTTCGACATCGCAGAGTTGAATTCAGGTGGTTCCGCGCCACGGCGAATCGAGAACACGCTATGACCGACAACACCCATAGATCCTATGAGGGCGACGACGTTATTCCGCACGTATGCCGGGCGTGCGAGTCGCGGCATGGCGGCATCTGTTCTGTCCTGACGCACGAGCAACTGGTGCAGCTCAACAAGCATTCTTCGCGCCGGACGATCGAGGGCGGAGCGGAAGTTGTCGGGCAGGGCGAAAGCGTCGGCAGTTATTCCAACATCCTGCGCGGCGTGGTGAAGCTTTCCAAGATGATGGCCGATGGCCGCCAGCAGATCGTCGGCCTGCAGTTCGCGCCCGATTTCATGGGCCGCCCGTTTTCGCACGAGAGCGCGCTGACCGCCGAAGCGGCAACGGAAACGGAAATATGCGCCTTCCCGCGTGCCGCGCTGGAACGGATGATCGAGCAATCGCCTGAACTCGAGCACAAGCTTTACAACCAGTCGCTGAAGGAACTCGATGAAGCCCGCGACTGGATGCTCACGCTCGGCCGCAAGAGCGCGCGCGAAAAGGTCGCCTCGTTTCTGTATCTGATTGCCACCCATATCGACCCGCTTGCCGATGATGGCTTCTCCTTCGACCTGCCGCTGTCGCGCGCCGACATCGCCGATTTTCTCGGGCTGACCATCGAAACGGTCAGCCGCCAGATGACCAAACTGCGCAATGAGAAGATCATCATCGTCGAAAACAACCGCCATGTCAGCGTGCCGGATATCGACAGGCTGAGCGCTGCCGCCGGCAACGACTGATTCTCGATATCAGTCGCCGATCACCACCGTTACGTTTTCCAGCCCCATCGTCTGGGCGAGATCGAACAGCAGCGCCGCATTGTCCGGATGAAGCCGCACGCAGCCATGCGAGGCGGGACGGCCAAGCCGCGCCAGTTGGTCCGTGCCGTGGACGGCATAGCCGTGATGAAAGAAGATTGCATAGGGCATCGGCGCATTGTTGTATTTGCGCGAGCGGTGGTTCTTCGACAGCCATTCCGCGCCGTATATGCCGCGCGGCGTCGAATAGCCCCCTGCCCCGGTCGAGACCGGCCATTCATAGCGCTCATGGCCGCCAATGATGACCTTCATGGTCTGGGTCGTCAGGCTGACCGCCGCGACGACCTTGCCCGGTTCGAAAATCTCGTCGCCGGATTTGCGGGCGGCATTCGCGGCCGACGCCGCGCCAAGCAACACCAGTAACGCCAACAGTATTTTACGCATATCCACCCCCGACACACATATGTTTCTAATGAACGATATGTGCAGCGGGGATTGCTATCAACGCGATACTGATTTTAAGGTAAACACAACCGGCACAAGGCCGGACTGTTCCTGCGTCAGGGCGCGAGCGTGGCGGCGATCAGGTCGACGACCTTCTCCGCCTCGATGGTCATCGCCACCTTCTGCTCGGTCTTGTCGTCCCACGGGCTCGGGCCGAACGCCCCGCCGGAAGGCTTCTGCAAGGTCAGTCCGTCGGCGATGCCGCCGCAGACCACGCGCACGGAGCCCGACCGAACGCCGAAGAGCTCGGGCGCCACCACATAGGCGCAGGCGCAGCTGTCATGCACCACCATGCCGTCCTCGACCTGCTGGCTGTAGAAATCGATATAGGGATCGGAAATCCTTGCGAGCAGTTCCACCGCCGGGCCGCCGCGCAGGGCCAGATCCTTCATCATCGTGCGGGTCATGACGGTCTGGAGCGTGACGTCGAGGCCGATGATCACGACCTTCCACGGCGCGGTGAAAACGACATCGGCCGCCTCCGGGTCGCCGTGGATATTGGCTTCCGCCGCCGGCGTCACATTGCCGTTGGTGTCGAAGGCGCCGCCCATAACGACGACCTGCTTGACGAGGCCGGCGATTTCCGGATCGCGCGCCAGCGCCATGGCGAGGTTGGTCATGCGGCCGACGGCAACGATCTCGACCTCGCCGGGATGTTCGCGCACCGTGTCGATGATGAACTGGAAGGCCGGACGCGGATCGAGCGGCACGTCGTCGATCGTCTCCGGCACATCGATATCGCCGAGCCCGTTGACGCCATGCACGAATGTCGGCCACGAGGCCATCGGCCGGCCCGGATCGAACGTCACGTCCGCGCCGCGGGCGACCGGGGCCTTGATACCGAATTCGCGCTTCAGGAACTGCGCGTTGCGCGTGGTCGTGTCGGCGGAGGCATTGCCGAAAACAGAGGTTATGCCGAGAAGGTCGATATCGGGATGGCGCTCCAGGAAGAGCAGAGCCATGGCATCGTCAATACCGGGGTCCGTGTCGAAAATTACCTTGTGCATGAAAGCGCATCCTGTTCTCGGAAATATGGTAACGGCGTTTGCGCCGGATCGAGAAAGGCCCTACACGATCCGGAGAAAAAAGGAAACGCCGCAGGTCCGCGCGGCGATGGCCCTGCAAAGGATGTTTTCGTGTTTGAAGCCAGTATCGAACTGTTGCTGATCCTGTTCGCGGCCGCCTATATCGCGGGCTTCGTCGATTCGATCGCAGGCGGCGGCGGCCTCATCACCATACCTGTGCTGCTGATTTCCGGCGTGCCGCCGTTGCAGGCGCTCGGCACCAACAAGCTGCAGGGCATGTTCGGCGCGGCTTCCGCCACGATCGCCTATGCCCGCGCCGGTCGGGTGGAGCCAATGAAACAATGGCCGATGGCGCTGATCGCGATTGCCGGCGGCGCGCTCGGCGCGCTGGTCGCCACGCTGATTTCCGGCGATGCGCTGCGCGCGGCGCTCCCCTTCCTGCTGGTCGCGATCGGGCTCTATTTCGCGCTGCGCACCGGGCTGGACGACAGCGACCGCGAGAAGCGGCTCTCCACCCCGCTCTTCGCCGCGCTGGTCGTGCCCGCGATCGGCTTTTACGATGGTCTGTTCGGCCCCGGGACCGGATCGTTCTTCATGATCGCCTTCGTCACGCTCGGCGGCTTCGGCATGCTGAAGGCCACCGCCCACACCAAATTCCTCAACCTGTCGACCAATATCGGCGCTTTCGCGGTGTTCATGTTCGGCGGCGCGATCCTGTGGAAGGTCGGGCTGGTCATGGGCCTCGGCCAGTTTCTGGGCGCCCGCACCGGCTCCAATCTCGCCATGAAGAATGGCGCGAAAATCATCCGCCCGCTGCTGGTTCTGTCCTGCATGGCGATGGCCCTCAAAGTGTTCCTGGATGAGAAGAACCCGACCTATCAATGGCTTATGATGCAGTTTTAAGGTGAATCGGCAGGCCGGCGGCCATGAACACCACCTCCGCCGAGACCGCCGCGATGCGCTGGTTCAAAATACCGGCGGCATCGCGAAAGCGCCGCGCAAGCGCGTTGTCCGGCACGACCGAGAGCCCCACCTCGTTGCTGACCATGATCAGCCGGTAGGGACAGCGCGCGACGAAATCCGCAAGCCGCGCGCCTTCGGCCTCTATATCGCGCTCCGCCAGCAGCAGGTTGCTGAGCCACAGCGTCAGGCAGTCGAGCACCACCACCGGCTCATTCTCCCGCTCCAGCGCTTCGAGACATTCGACAAGCGCGAATGGCGTTTCATGGGTGATCCAGCCGCTGCCGCGATCGGCCTTGTGCCGCGCAATCCGCTCCGCCATCTCGGCGTCGTCCATGGCTTCTGCGGTCGCGATATAATGCAGGCTTCCACCATGTCGGCGGGCCAGCATTTCGGCATGACGGGACTTGCCGGAGCGCGCGCCGCCGAGAACGAGGCAGGCAGCGTTCATCCGGCCGCGCCCGCTCGGTTGTTTGGTCGGAAGGAGAATGCGCCGGCGGGCTGCAGTTTGGCGAAAGCGGACGATTCGTAGTTCATGGAGGCGTCCGCTGTGTTGATCGCCACGGTCACGATGACCGAACGGGGACCATCCCCGACTGCGGCCCTTGCCGGCACGCCGCGATGATAACGGCGACGGGCCGGCAGTGCAATAACCGTCGCCGGTCAGATCTTGTCGGCGACCTTTTCGGCGATATCCTCCGGTAGCCAGGCCTTCCAGACATCGGGATAATTGGCGAGGAAATGGCGGGCGCCCGCCTCGTTGCCGGCTTCTTCCTCATCCATCCAGGCCAGCACTTCGCTTACCGTGCCGTTGCTCCATGAGCGCGTGTTGAAATAGTTCATCAGTTCGGGGTTTTCATCGACGAAATCGCCCGAGATCAGTGTGTAAACGGCCGAGACCGGATAGGTGTTGAGCTTGGGGTTCGGGCAACCCGGCACGATGGTGCAATTGTCCCATTCCTCCTTGCTGAACTCGACACCGAAGCTGAGCTTGACCATCGGATGATTGCCGAGAAGGGCCGTTGGCGCCCAGTAATAGCCAAGCCACCCTTCCTTGTTCTCGAAGGCCTCGATGATCGATTCGTCGAGGGCGGCGGCGTCCTTCACATCGTGGAGCGCGAAGCCGGCCGCCTCCGCGTCGAGCGCGCGGAACAGGTTTTGGGTCGAGGCGCGACAGGCCCAGCCCTCGGGACAGTTGACCACCGCCGGCTCGCCGCCCTCCTCGGCCGGCATGAAAAGCTCCGGATGCTGCAAGGCCTGCTGAACGGTTGTCATGCCGGGATTGGCGTCGAGGATATATTTCGGCATCCACCAGCCCTGCACCCCGCCCTCGTTCAGCAGCGCCGCCCCGAAGGCGACGCGCTTGTCGGCAACGGCCTCCTCCAGCGCCGGCGACATGCTTTCGAACCAGAACTCCGGCACGATTTCAGGCTTGCCGTCTTTCGCGATCGAAGCGACGGCGCTGTTGGTGTCGCCTTCGACGAGCGACACCGTGCAGCCGTAGCCGGTTTCCATGATCAGCTTGTCGACCCAGGCCGCAAGCCCGGCCGAGGGCCAGTTCAACTCGGCGATCGTCAGATCGCGACAGTCGACATCAGCCGCCGCCGGGCCGGAAAACAGGGCAACGGCCGAGGCCAGTGACAGGGCGACGACATAGGGCTTCATTGTTGCTGTCTCCTCCGATAACCGCACGCGATAACGACATTGGACGGGCTTGCCGCCTCTAAAGGGTCCTACCGCCAAATTTGTTCAAGAATACGTCTGTCGCGCTAAAATAACAAACCGCAAGTCGCGGCATTTACGGTGAAATCAGACCGGTTTACGCCTTTATGCGGAAACGCTAACCAACCAGTAACGTTCTGCCGCTAGAACGGGTGTCAGCGGACGGTTGCGCGGCAAATGTCCTCCCGGCTTTATCAGTTTCGCGTTTCCGGGAGTGCCGTTTCAGGTATTGCGTATGCAACCGCCGCGTCGAGCCGAGCTTCGGCTCTAGATTTTCTTCACCACCCAGGAATAGCTGTCGGTCACCACATGCAGCGGCGCCGTAAAGGCGCTGGTGAGCTGCTGGCGCGTCGGCACGATACCCATCAGCGCCGCCATCGACCCTCTTGTCAGGCGCTGAAGGCGGCCCGGCGCTTCGGACGGCGTCTCGGCATCCGTCGTTTCCGGCACGGAGGCGGGCAAGGGCAAGGTGGCATCCGGGTTTCGCCCGAGCGCGGCATTAACGAGTTCGCCCGGCTCCCGGCAGACGGCGATGATCGTCGGAAAACCGCTGTCCTCATAGGCCGAGAGCTTGTTTTCAATCTCGCTGTCGCAGGCCTGGACAGTGGCGTAGCGCGTTTCGGCCATATCGATATAGCTGCACTGGTTCAGGCTGTCATCACAGCCGAAAATCGTCATCGCAATCAACGCCGCCTGCATGATTCACCTCACTCGTTTCAGGGCTGAATACATCTTCCGCGCGAATGCGCCGCAAACAAGGCGGCAGAACGCGAGCGCCGCAAATTTGCGGCGCGGTTTGTGAGCGCTGGTGTTCGATAACAATGACGGCGGCCGACTCTAGGCTTCGGCGGCCGCCTCGTCACGTTGCTCCTTCAACAGTTGAAGGGCGACGACGCAGGCGTTCTGCACATGCAGAGACGCAATTCGCGCAGCTTCTTCCGCATCGCGCTTTTCCAGCGCGGCCGCAAGAGCGTCGATCTCGGCAAGGCTTTCGTCGATTCGCGCGGGATGCATCAGCGAGGTGGCGCGCAGGATGTTGATCCGGGAAAACAGGCTTTGCAGCACCTCGCGGGCGAGGTTGTTGCCGCAATTGCCGAGCATGATGTTGTAGAGCCGGCTCTTGGCTTCCAGCACCTCCGCCTTGTCGCCGGACAGGGCGTGCTCGCGAAGCGCCTCGGCGCCCTTCGAAAATTGCCGTATGGCTTCATCGGAGCCGTTGAGCGCGAATTCCCGCGCCGCGAAGCCTTCCAGCACCCCGCGCAGGGCGTATAGCTCCTTCGCCTCTTCCAGCGAAATGACGGCGACGACGGGGCCCTTGTGGGGAACGATCTCGAGCAGCTTTTCGGCTTCCAGCTTGCGCAGAGCTTCCCTCAGCGAGGTACGGCTGACGCCGAGTTCTTCGCAAAGCTCCCGCTCCACAAGGCGCGCTCCCGGCTTGTACCGGCCAGAGGTGATTGCCTGACGGACGGCGTTCTCAATCTGTCGACGCAAAGTGTCCGGTTGCAGCGCTGTCCCACGTGAGCTCATAAAGCCTTCCCGTATTACATTATGACTATCCGCCATTAACACGAAACACCGCTGCGCAACAAGCTTTCCGCCGCACACGCCACTCTCGCCCGTTGGCGAAAACGCTACTTCCCGGCGGCCTGATAGTCGGTCTCGCCGACCTCCTCCAGCCAGTCGGTCCTGCCGATCGAGATGGCGGTGTGCAGCAGATAGCTGTCGGCGGCCGCGCCGTGCCAGTGCCTTTCACCGGTAGCGATCCAGACCGTGTCTCCGGCCTTGAGCTCCTGTGCGGCCTCGCCTTCCTTGCAGACCCAGCCCTTGCCGGCGATGACGGTCAGAACCTGACCGGTTTCATGGGTATGCCAATAGGTGCGCGCACCGGGCGAAAAGAACACGTTGTTGATGACGACGCCATCGGTTGGCGGCATCACGGGATCGGCGTGAACCGTACCGGTGAAAGTATCGGATTTCACTTCCGATGGAGCGCCGGTCTGCCGGCCATGGAAAACCTTCATATCTTCAATCCTTCTCGTGGAGACGAACTTTGCCGGAAATATCGCCGATGGCATCGACGACGCGATTGCTGATGACATCGCCATAGCCGAGCGCGGTTGCAAGCCCGAAGCTTGCCATCGGCCCGGATGCGTTCAGCGAGGAAACGCCCAGTTCGTGCAGCAGGTCGCAATAAAGCAGCACGTCCTTGGTCATGAGCCTGGAGGTGAGCCCGCCCTCGAGATAATCACCGTCGACGATCTTTGGGAAGCGGTTCAGCGTGGCGAAGTTTACGCCGCTGCTGGCGTTCAGCACCTCGAGCAGGCGGTGGAGATCGAGACCGGCCTTCTTGCCGGCGACCATGACCTCTGCCGTGGCGGCCAGGCTGACGGCATTGAGAAAATTGTTCAACAGCTTGGCGGTGTGCCCCGCCCCGCTTTCGCCCATGACGATGACCTTCCTGGCGATCAGCGCGAAGACTGGCTCAAGCCGCGTAATCGCCTCCGCATCGCCGCCGACCATCAGCGTCAGCGCGGCCTTTTCAGCCGCCGCCGCGCCGCCGGAGATGCCGGCGTCGACATAGAAAGCCCCCTTCTCAGCAAATTTCGCCGCGATCCGCCGGGTGGAGGCGGCAGACGCGGTGCTCATGTCGGCGACGATCTGTCCAGGACGGACGTGGTCCAGCAAGCCGCCCTCGCCTTCGACGACCTTCTCGATCACCGTGCTGTCGGGCAGGGAAAGGAAAACGAGGTCGGCCTGTTCCATGATCTCGCTGGCAGAGGAGGCCCGCGTCGCGCCGAAACGGTCGGCAGCGGTCTCGTCCATATCGAACCCCAGCACCTTGACCCCGCCCGCCACGATGCAGCGGGTCATCCGCCCGCCCATGTTTCCAAGTCCGATGAACCCTACCGTATCGATTGCCATAATCTAGCGCCCCTTGCTGAACCTACCGTTTTCATTCTGCGCGACGACCGCACCGGCCATCGTTCCGTGCCGATGAAAGAGTGACGCGAAGACTTATTCCGCCGCGCCGTCCTGCTTTTCCTGCTCCGCGGACCACTCCTTCAAGACGGCGCTTGCGGTTCTGAAGGCTGAGAGTGCCGCCGGCGCGCCGCAATAGACCATGGCCTGCAACAGCACCGCCTGGATTTCCTTCGGCGTAACGCCGTTGTTGAGCGCGCCCCGGACGTGAACGGCCAATTCATGATGCTGGTTCATCGCGGTCAGCATCGCAAGGTTCAGCATGCTGCGGGTGCGGAACGGCAGCGTTTCATCGCCCCAGACCTCGCCCCAGCAGTATTCGGTCACCAGCCTCTGCGCGGGGCGGTTGAAGGAATCTGCATTTTCCCAGGACTTTTCGACATGCGGGGCACCCAGCACCGCCTTGCGGTTCCGGAACCCCTTTTCAAACATTTTGCTTTCACTCGGCATGATATCCATTCTCCCCCGCTCCGCGCGGTCGTCCAATTCCCAAACCCACAAGGGCAATCGTCACCGCCCCGCCTCGTCTACCGTCGATATAACGCCGGGCGTCGTCCTTCATTGCGCGTCTTCCGAAAGGAGGCGGTACATCTCGGTGTGATCGGCCGTCGGCGAAACCCCTTCGGCAACCCGGTGCCAGGTATCGACGCCATAGGCGCCGAAGCTCAGTGTGTAGCCGACCGATTCCGCAAGCTTGCCCGCGATCGAAAGGTCCTTGTCCATCAGCTTCAGCGAGAAGCCGGAGCCAAACGTACCTGACAGCATGAACTGCTTGACCTTGTTTTCCGACGTATTGCTGCGGCCGCTCGAGGCATTCAGCACATCGGTCATGACGTCTTCGGCGATGCCGAACCGTTTTGCGACATGCAGCGCCTCGACCGTGATCATCAGCCCGCAGGCCGAGACCAGATTGTTGAGCGCCTTGGCGGCATGACCGGCGCCGGCAGGCCCGATGAACAGGATCGATTGGCCCATGGTTTCCAGGAGCGGCCGCGCGGCATCCATCTGCGCCTGCTCCCCACCCACAAGAATTGCCAGCGTGCCGTTTTCGGCCCGCTTGACGCCGCCGGAAACCGGCGCGTCGAGATAATGAAGCCCGCGTCCGGCAAGCGTCTCCGCAAGCTCACGCGAACGCACCGGTTCCGAAGAACTCATGTCGATCACCAGGGCGCCAGACGTCAACCGATCGGCCCAGCCCTCATCCAGCAGAACGGATTCCACGATGGATGAGTTCGGGAGCATGGTGATCAGAACGTCGAGGTCTTTCGCTGCGGTCTCCGTCAACGGCGCGGCGGAGAGTTTCGCGCAAATCTCCTCAACGCGCGCCGGGTCCGCATCCGCGACATACAGCGCGTGACCGGCTCCCGCGATGCGTGCGCACATCGGCGCGCCCATCATGCCAAGTCCGATGAAACCGACTTTTTGTACGCTCATGACTTGGCCGCCTCGCGTTTCAAGGACCAGAATTCCATTCCCGATACGCCCTCCCTGGCGATGATTTACCTCAATGCCGAAAAGTCGGTGGGCGCGAGAAAGCTGTTTTCGACCCGCGCGACGATCGGCGCCTCGCGTTCGGATTCGGCACGCGCGGCGATCCAGTCGGCATCCGCCTGGAATGCATTCCAGCGCTTTTCTCGCTCGGCCATGCTGTCCCATTTCAACAGATAGGTCAGAGCATGGTTGTCGGGGCCGATAGTAGTCGTCCAGAAGCCGATCTGCTCGATGCCGTATTTGTCAAAAAAGCCCAGCGTCGTTGACCGGAAACGCTCGAGAAGCGCCGGCAGGCGACCCGGCGCGCAATAGTAAATCCGGAGCTCCACAATCATTCGAGATTTCCTTCTCTTGGTTGGTTTGAGTCTATTTTTGCTATGATATTATGTCAATAATACAATCACTGATTTCGCGGTTAAGTCGGCGCATTTCACAGACTGAAACTAGCTGCCCGGTAGACGCTCATCCTCATCGAGCCTGACAGCGAAACTGGCCGTTTGCTCGCTGAATGCCGGATAGCGGTTCATCACCTCGGGATCGTGCCCGGGCACGATATGGCTGTCCCTGCCCGCCAGCTCCTTCAGCCGCTGATAGCCCACCACGGTGTCGGAAACGCTGTCGCAGGTCGGAAACACCCGGCCGGTCTGGAAATGCTGGTAAAGATGGCTGGCATCGGATGCGAGCACCACGGGACCGCGTTTGGTCTCCACCCGCACGCATTGCAGGCCACGGGAGTGGCCGCCGATGTGATGGACCGTCACGCCCGGGAAAAGCTCGCGATCGCCCAGGCAGAACGAAACCTTGCCGGCATAGGTGCGCCGAACCATGCCGACGACATCGTCAACCTCGTAGGGGTGGTTGAGAAAATGATGGCACATGCAGGGGCCGGTGGCGTAGCGCATCTCGCTTTCCTGCATGTAGAAGCAGGCATTCGGGAACAGGTCGTTATTCCCGGCGTGGTCGTAATGCATATGCGTGGTGATCACATGCTCGACGGCGTTGAAATCCACGCCGACGGCCGAGAGAGCCGTATGGACCGGCGTGATGAGTTCGCGGCCGCGCCTTGTGCCCGATTGCGGATTGAAACCGGTATCGACCACGATGGTGCGCGCCGCGTTGCGGATCACCCAGACGTAATAATCGATCGGCATCGAGTGGTCGTGGGCATCGCCACCAATGAAGTTCTGCGACGCCGGACGGTCGTTGCGGGCGTATTTCAAGGCCAGGATTTCATATCTGTCGGTCATGCTGCTCTCGCTTCAACGATTCATTTTGCCCGCGCGGGAAAGCGCGTCCGGCGATCACCCGACCGCCGGACGCAGACTACTACTTCTTCGGCCAGCTCGGCTGCGAAAGCGCCAGATCTTCCGGGAACACAGTCACCGGAACACCATCCTGCCACTGGATGATGGTCAGGCTCGCGCCCTCGCGCCGTCCCTTTTCGTCAAAGCTCAGCGTGCCGCCCGGATAGTATTCGGCCGGTCCCGCATCGAGTTCGCGCAACGCATCGCCCAGCGCGGCGCGATCGCGGCTGCAGCTCTTTTCCAGCGCGTCCTTGAACAGCCAGATGTCGCCATAGGTCGAAACGGCGTTCTGGGTCATCCAGGGCTCGCCATAGACGGTGTTCAGCCGTTCGATCAGCGCCTCCTGGCCCTTGGTGCCCCAGTTGGCGACGGCGGACATCACGCCTTCAAGCATTTCCGGCGGCATGGTGTTCAGAACCTCCGGCTCGGCAATCGCGATGCCGAAGGAGATCACCGGCACCTGAACCCGGAATTCCTTCATCTTCTCCAGGATCAGCTTGCTGTCCGAAATCACCGTCGGCAGGAAGAACAGGAGGTCCGGCCTTTTCTGGCGAACCTGCTGGACAAGCGAGGTGGCGTCGGCAAGCGGCGGCGTGAATACTTCCTCCAGCACCACTTCAAGGCCGACATCGTCCAGCAGACCATTGGTCATGCGCTCGACCGAGGACAGCGACGCGGCGGTGTTATCGGTGATGATTGCAACCGTTTCCGGCCGTTTGCCGGTCTGTTCCTCGGCAAGGTCGAGAATGATCGGCAGGGCAAGCTGCGCCTGCACGCCGGCCGTGGCCGAGGTCTGGAACACGTTCTTGAAACCGCGATCGGTGATCAGGTCGGAATAGGACAGCGTCAGCATCGGCAGGTTGGCCCGCTCCGTCACCTCGGTCACGGCCAGCGTGAACGAGCTGAGGTAGGCGCCCGTGCCGCCCACCAGCTCCGGGTACTCGGCAACCATGCGCTGGGCGGCATTCGTGGCCTTCTCGACGGTATCGCCGGAATCGATTACAACAAGCTCCAGCGGCGCGCCGTTCATGCAGGAAATGCCGCCGGCGTCATTGACGTCCTGCACGGCGAGCTCCGCGCCCATTTTCATCACCGTGCCGGGACGGGCGTAGATGCCCGATGTCGGCGCGATCAGACCGATCTGGATCGGCTTTTCCTGCGCCAGCGCGGGGATGCCGGCCATCGCGGCGGTGCTCGCCGCGAGCGCAAATGCGAGACTTCTCTTCAATTGATTGGTCATGTTTTCCTCCTCCTTTGTTCAATTCTGCTTACATTCCAAGATAGGCCTGGCGGATGCGGTCATCGGCCATCAGCGTGTCGCCGTCTCCTTCCAGAACGATGCGACCGGTTTCGAGCACGTAACCGCGATCGGCAAACTGCAGCGCCTCCGCCACGCGCTGCTCGACCAGCAGGATGGCAAGGCCGAGATCCCGCCTGATCTCCATCAGCTTCTCGAACACGAAATCGGCGATCGACGGGGCAAGCCCCATGGACGGCTCGTCGAGCATGATCAGCTTCGGCGAGGACGCCAGACCGCGACCGATGGCGAGCATCTGCTGCTGGCCGCCGGACAGCGTGCCGGCATACTGCCCGGCGCGCTCCTTCAGCACGGGAAACCAGGTGTAGATCCGTTCCAGGTTCGTCGCCCATTCGTCCCGTCCGGCCTTGGGCACCGCGCCCATTTCGAGATTTTCCAGGACGGTCATCGACGGAAATACCTGCCGGCCTTCCGGGACATGGGCGATGCCGAGATGCGGTCGCCGCGACGGTTCGAGGCTGGAAATATCCTCGCCCTCGAAACTCAGCCGGCCGCTTATGGGCTTCAACGTGCCCGAAATCGCCTTGAACAGCGTCGTCTTGCCAGCGCCGTTCGGCCCGACGACGGAGATGAACTGGCCGGCGTCGATGCTGATCGAGACATCATGCAGCACCGGAACGCTCGCGGAATAGCCGACGGTGAGATTTTCAATCTTCAGCATGGGCGCTCCACTTCTTGCCAAGATAGGCCTCGATGACATGAGGGTTCTTGGTGACCTCTTCCGGAGCCCCCTCCATGATGACTTGACCGTGGTCGAGGACCAGAAAGCGGTCGACCAGTTGCACCATGGCCTGCATCGTGTGTTCGATGATCGCCACCGTCATGCCGCTCGCCGACAGCCGCCGGATCACCGCCACCACTTCCGCGGCCTCGTCGCGGCCGAGGCCGGCGAGCGTTTCATCGAGAAGCAGCGTGTGCGGCTTGCCGGCAAGGGCCCGCGCCAGTTCCATCAGGCGCAGTTCCTTGGTGGTGAGTTCGCCGGCGAGCTGTTCCGCGATCGCCGACAGCCCGACCTGGCGCAGAGCATCGTCGGCAACCTCAGCCGCCTCGGCCTCGCTCCCGGCCCGCACATAGGCCCCGGTTCGGACATTGTCGCGCACGCTCATGCGCGTGAACGGACGCATGATCTGGAATGTGCGGCCGACCCCTGCCCGGCACAGCACATGCGGCTTGCTGCGCGCCATGTCCTTGCCATTGACGAAGACCTGGCCGGATGTCGGCGTCTGGAAACCGTTGAGGAGATTGAAAAGCGTGGTCTTGCCGGCGCCGTTCGGGCCGA
>NZ_DEPM01000013.1:0-3076 GCF_002358775.1 Martelella sp. UBA3392 | reverse complement strand
CTTGCCGGCGCCGTTCGGGCCGATAATGCCGAGGATCATGCCGCGCCGCACCTGGAAGCTGACATCCTGCACCGCCTTCAGCCCGCCGAAATTCTTCGACATGCCGCGCACGTCGAGAACGATGTCGGCGCCATCGCTTGCCGGCGTGAATTTCCGCGGTTCGACGGCGATCTCGTCCATCGGTTGGGTTTCCAGACGGGTCGCAGTTTCGCCCTTCTTCCGGGCCGAGCCCATCCAGTCGCGCACCTTCCAGAACATCCCCTCCGGCGCGAGCGTGATCAGCACCACGATCGCCACGCCGTAGACCACGCCCTGAATGCCGGGAAGGATGCTGCCGAGCTCGGCATGCAGGATTTCCGCGATCGGTATCAGGAAGCCCGCGCCGATGATCGGACCCCAGAAGGTGCCGATCCCGCCGAACATCGCCACGGTCAGCGCCTGCGCCGAGACCAGCATGCCGAACACGGATTGCGGGGTGATCACCAGAATGACGACGGCATAGAGCGAACCCGCCATCGCCGCGATCGCGCCGCTGACGGCGATGGCCCTGAGCTTCCAGCGCAGCGAGTCGATCCCCGCAGCTTCGGCGGCCGCCTCGTTCTGCTTGATCGCGATCAGCGCCATGCCGAAGCGGGAGGATTCGATCTTGCGCGACAACAGCACCACGACGATCAGAAACGCCATCGCGATCAGCGTGTAGACCCGCCCGTCGGAGAACTGCATGTAGGCTGCCGGATTGTCATGCACGCGCGGCACGCTGACCTCGGGAAAGCCAAGCCAGAGGAAGACGTACATGAAGGCCAGCGGATAGGCGAGCATGCTGAGCGCGAAATAGTGGCCGCGCAGGCGGAAGGTCGGAAAGCCGATGGCGACGCCAAGCACCGCGCCGATCACGCCCGAGGCGAAGAACATCACCCAGGGCGTGATCGACCAGTAGATCTGCGCCAGCACCGTGGCGAAGGCGCCCGCGCCGAAGAAGGCGGCATGGCCGAAGGATATCAGCCCGGTATAGCCGCTCAGAATGTTCCAGCTCAGCCCGAAGATCGCCCAGATCAGGATCAGCGTCAGCATGAGCTGGTAGTAGGAATTGGTCACGAACGCCGCGAGCGCCAGGTAGGCGAGCGCCGGAACGATGAAATAGAGGAGAGATTTGCTGCCTGTCTTCATGATCATGTCCGATCCACATTGCGTCCGAACAGGCCTTGCGGGCGAAGCATGACAACGAGCAGGAAACACACGAAGATGGTCGCGTTCTGAAGCTGCGTCGGCAGAACCAGCGTCGAAAACTGCTGCACCAGGCCGATGATCATCCCGCCCCAGAACGCGCCGATAATGCTGCCGATGCCGCCCAGCACGACGCCAGCATACATGATGATCACGTATTCCAGACCGACGAACGGGCTGAAGGGATAGCTGGTGGCGAGAAGCCCGCCGGCAATCGCGGTCACCGCCGTGCCGATAGCAAACGCGATCCGGTGCGCCCGGTCGACGTCGATGCCCATATAGGTGGCCGCCTCCGCATTATCGGCGGCTGCCCTCAGCGACTTGCCGAGGAAACTGCGCTGGATGAGCAGCCACAGCGCGATGATGACCGCTGCCGAAACCAGCATGGCGAAAATGCGCGACTTGTTGAAGAACAGCATGATCGGCATGCTCTCGCCGAACGGCTCCAGCACCCAGGCCTCGCTCGAAAGCGGCGTGCGGATCGACACCAGATCGGCCCCGACGAGGATCATGGCGCCGTTCTGCAGGATCAGCGCGATGCCCAGCGTGAGGATGAGCTGGGCGTAATGGCCATCGCCCTCCATCTCGATCGACTGCCGGCCGGTGACCCGGCGGATCAGGAAGCGGTGGATCAGCCAGCCGAAGGCGTACATCGCCGGCGCCGCGGCGATGACGGAAAGGTAGGGACCGAGCCCGCTTCCAAAGAGCGCCTGAAAGCCGAGCGCGGTGAACACGAAATAGGCGGCATACATGCCGACCATCATGAAATCGCCTTGGGCGAAGTTGATGACCCGCATGATCCCGAAGATCATCGCAAGGCCGACGCACATCAGCCCGTAGATCGCGCCGAGCGATACGCCGGTGATCAGGAGCTGGAGGACATTCTCGATGAAGAACTGGAAATCCGTCACGGGACGCCCTCCCCGGCGTTTGCGGCGGCAAGCTTTGCCACAGCGGCAAGGCTCGCGGCGTCATTGCCGCCCCTGGAAAGATGATCGATCGCGCGGTCGAGATCGCCTGTCTGACCGGCACCCAGCCGATCTTTCGCCACCTTCGACAGCCGTTCGCGCACCAGCGCGGGCGATGCCGAGCGGATATCGTCAAGCGCCTCCTCGATCACCGCGCCCGCTGCCGTCTCGATCCTCACCCTTGCGCCCTGGCGGGCGGGAAATGCGCTGTTGAGCTCGTCGGAAATCGAAACCGTGGTCATGCCGATCAGTTCCGCGATCCTCGGATCGTCGAGCAGCGCATAGTTCGCTTCGGCGATCTCGCCGCGCGCAACCGCCGCCCCCATGCCGAAAAAGATGCTCATCTTCGCCTGCAGCGGCGTCTCGAACGGTCCGCGATAGTTACAGCCCGGATAGTTGAGCGCGGCATCATAGGTCGACAGATGGATGGTCTTGATGCTGTCACCCGCGCCTATCTGTTGCGCGGCGGCAAGCGCCGCCTGGCAGGGCGACTGGGCGAAATTGCAGGCCGGCACTTCCTTGTTGAACACCGCCATGATCTCGCAGTCGCCCTCGGGATAGAGGACGATTTCGGAGGGCGCCTTCTGGCGGCCGAACGCGGCGAAAAGCCCGGCCACGCCGTCAATGGCGCTCGCGGAGCCATGCGCGCCGAGACGCGCCAGCCGAAGGGCCGTGAGCGCGTTGCGCGAGGCGAAGCCCGGATGGAAATACATGTCGTCCGCGCCGCTGTGCGGCCATTCGTTGAGGCCGCCGGCGGAATTGATGGCCAACGCCAGCGCGTTGACGGTGGTCTCCCTGTCGAGACCGAGAAGCAGCGCGCCCGCGAGCGTGCCGCAAAGCGGCCCGATCAGTCCGGTCGGGCGGAAAAGCCGCGCCATTTCCGG
>NZ_DEPM01000140.1:23874-34219 GCF_002358775.1 Martelella sp. UBA3392 | reverse complement strand
CTGGTTCCAGTCGGGGCTGAACACCGACGGCGCGCATAATCCGGTAACGGCGCGACGGCTCGCGAAGGGCGATATCCTCAGCCTCAATGCCTTCCCGATGATTTCCGGCTATTACACCGCGCTGGAGCGCACGCTGTTCCTCGGCGCGCCGGATGCAGCATCGCTGAAGCTCTGGGAGACAAACGTCGCCGCGCATGAACTCGGCATGTCGCTCATCCGTCCGGGCATATCGTGCGCCGCGATCTGCGCCGAGGTGAACCGGTTCTTCGCCGATGCCGGGGTGCTGCAATACCGCTCCTTCGGCTATGGCCATTCCTTCGGCCTCCTCAGCCATTATTATGGCCGCGAGGCCGGGTTGGAGCTGCGCGAGGATATCGAGACCGTGCTGGCGCCCGGCATGGTGATCTCGATGGAGCCGATGCTGTTCGTGCCGGAGGGCACGCCGGGCGCCGGCGGCTACCGCGAGCACGACATTCTGGTCGTGGGCGAGGACGGCGCCGAGAACATCACCGGCTTTCCCTATGGCCCGGCGCACAACATCGTTGCTGGCTAGAGCTGGCGCGCCGATTTAGCCGGGCAGGCGGCTGGCATAGGCATCGAGCTTTGCGAGCGTCTGCCGGCCGCCTTCGACGGCGCCGAACTCGAGGGTCGCGTCACGAGCCTCGACCGTTTCGAAGATCAGGATCAGCGAAACGCGGGTCTTTCCGCCTTCGTCCTCGAGCAGGATCAGGCCCCGGAAATGGGCGGGCTCGCCGCGTTCGCCACCATGGTCGTAGGCAATGCGGGCCGGAGGGGTGATCTCCGTGTAGCGGATCCAGTTGGGCCAGTCCTTGCCGTCGGGGCCGTGCATCGTGTAGTGCCACAGCCCGCCGACGGAAAAGTCCATGGCGTGGGTCTCGTTGACGAACCCTTCCGGCCCCCACCACTGGTCGAGGTGCTTTTCATCGGAAAGCGCTTTGAAGACCAGTTCGCGCGGGGCGTCCATGACGCGCTCCAGCCGGATGATTCTTGCGGGATCAAGGTCAGCGGTCATTGGTTTTCTCCCTCCAGAAACTGTGCGAGGCGGTCGAGATTCTGGTCGTTGGCGGCCTTCAGAAAATGCGCCATAGCCTGGTTTTCCTCGGTCGGCTCGAATTCCATTCTCCAGACAAGGCGGCTTCCGCCGGCATGATCCTCGAACCGCATCTCCAGCACGAAATCATGCACCGGCAGATGATGGCGCGCGCGGACCATGCGGCCTTCCTCGATCGCCAGAAAACTCCAGTGGTTGTCGAATTCATCGCCGTTCGAGGCGGTCATGACGATCCGCCAGCGTCCGCCAGGACGAAAATCGAACGCCGTGATGCGGTTTTCGAACCCGTGCGGCCCCCACCATCGGGCGAGCTTTGCCGGATCGGCCACCGCGGAAAACAGCGTATTGCGGTCCTGCGGAAAGCTTCTTTCGTTGTGGATTTCGAGGCTTGCGCTGGGCTTTTCCTCGCTCATGGCGTTTCCTCCTTCTGGATTTTCGCGAGATGGGCTTCCAGCCGGTCGAGCCGCTGTTCCCACAGCGCCCGGTAGTCCGAAAGCCAGCCATCGACCGCCTTCAGCGTCTCCGGCTCTATCCGGCAGGGCCGGGTCTGCGCCTCCCGGCCGCGGGAGATCAGCCCGGCGCGCTCCAGCACCTTCAGATGCTTGGAGACCGCCGGCAGCGACATCGCGAACGGTTCAGCCAGTTCATTCACCGTCGCTTCGCCCTTGGATAGCCGCGCAAGGATCGCGCGGCGGGTTGGATCGGCGAGGGCGGAGAGCGTCCGGGTCAGTGGATCGGACATCTTATATTTATCCCATCAGTTAATTAACCTAGTGGATAAATAAAGGAGGCAAATCTCTGCGTCAAGTCCAAAGAAAAGGGCAGGCGCCGGGCCTGCCCTTCATAAGGCGTCTCAGTCCGATACGGCTCAGGCGTAGCTTTGCAGCGGGCGCACTTCGAGCTGGCCCTGTTTCAGTGCCTTGATCGCCTGGGCGGCGGCCATGGCGCCGGCCATGGTGGTGTAGTAGGGCACCTTCTGGGTGAGTGCTGCACGGCGGAGTGACTTCGAATCCGAGATCGTCTTGTCGTTGCTGGTGGTGTTGAACACCAACTGGACCTGACGGTTGCGGATCGCGTCCTCGATATGCGGACGGCCCTCGCGCACCTTGTTGATCTTAGTGGCGGAAATGCCGTTTTCCTCCAGGAAGTCACGGGTGCCGCCGGTCGCCATCACCGAAAAGCCCTGTTCCACCAGAAGCCTGACGGCGGGCAGAACGCGCTCCTTGTCTTCCGACTTGACCGAAACGAAGACGCAGCCATCACGCGGCAGATCGACGCTGGCGCCGAGCTGCGACTTGGCGAAGGCGATCGCGAAATCCTTGTCGAGGCCGATGACCTCGCCGGTCGAGCGCATTTCCGGGCCGAGCAGCGTATCGACGCCGGGGAACTTGGCGAAGGGGAAGACCGCTTCCTTGACCGCGATATGGTTCAGCTTGCGCGGGTTCGGCCGCTCGCCATAGGAGGCGATCACATCGTTCAGCTTCTCGCCGGCCATCACGCGGGCGGCGATCTTGGCGATCGGCGAACCGATGGTCTTGGCCACGAAGGGCACGGTGCGCGAGGCGCGCGGGTTCACTTCGAGGATATAGACCGTGCCGTCCTTGATGGCGAATTGCACGTTCATCAGGCCCTTGACGTTAAGCGCGAGCGCCAGCGCACGGGACTGTACCTCAAGCTCATCGAGGATTTCGTCCGACAGCGAATGGGGCGGCAGCGAGCAGGCGCTGTCGCCCGAATGGATGCCGGCTTCCTCGATATGCTCCATGATGCCCGCGACGAACACGTCGGTCCCGTCGCAGAGGCAGTCGACATCGACCTCGATGGCGTTGGTCAGGTAGCTGTCGAACAGAAGCGGGTTCTTGCCGAGCAGGGTGTTGATCTGCCCGGTCTTGTCGTTCGGATAGCGCTGCTTGATGTCCTCGGTGACGAGTTCCGGCACCACTTCGAGCAGGTAGTGCGACAAACCGGCATCGTTGTGGACGATCTCCATGGCGCGGCCGCCGAGAACGTAGGACGGGCGAACCACCAGCGGATAGCCGATTTCGGCCGCCACCAGACGGGCCTGCTCGACCGAATAGGCGATGCCGTTGTTCGGCTGGTTGAGATCGAGCTTGATCAGGAGCTTCTGGAACCGGTCGCGGTCCTCGGCAAGGTCGATCATGTCCGGCGCGGTGCCGAGGATCGGGATGCCGTTCTTTTCCAGCGCTTCGGCGAGCTTCAGCGGCGTTTGGCCGCCGAACTGCACGATGACGCCGACGAGCGTGCCTTTTTCCTGCTCGGCGCGCATGATCTCGATGACGTCTTCGGCCGTCAGCGGCTCGAAATAGAGCCGGTCGGAGGTGTCGTAGTCGGTCGAAACCGTTTCCGGGTTGCAGTTGACCATGATCGATTCATAGCCCGCATCCTTCAGCGCGAAGGCGGCATGGCAGCAGCAATAGTCGAACTCGATCCCCTGGCCGATCCGGTTCGGACCGCCGCCGAGGATGACGACCTTCTTGGCATCGGAAATGCCAGCCTCGGAGCGGGCCGCGCCATCAAACGGCGTCTCGTAGGTCGAGTACATATAGGCGGTCGGCGAGGCGAATTCTGCAGCGCAGGTGTCGATGCGCTTGTAGACCGGGCGCACGCCGAGCTTGTTGCGAAGCTGGGCGACTTCCTTCGGGCGGCCATGGGTGAGGCTTGCCAGCCGCTGGTCGGAAAAACCCATGGCCTTCAGCATGCGCAGGTTTTCGGCATCCTGCGGCAGGCCGTGCTCGCGCACCCGCTCCTCCATGTCGACGATCGCGCGCAGCTGATCCAGGAACCACGGGTCGATCTTCGAATGCTCGTGGATCTCGCTCTGGCTGACGCCAAGGCGCATTGCCTGGGCGACCATGCGCAGCCGGTCCGGCGTGCCGGTGCCGATCGCGGCGCGGATCGCGTTGCTCGGTTCGCCATTCTCGATGCCGGGAATTTCGATCTCGTCGAGGCCGGTCAGGCCGCGTTCCAGGCCGCGCAGCGCCTTCTGCAGCGATTCCGGGAAGGTGCGGCCGATCGCCATGACTTCGCCCACGGATTTCATCGCCGTGGTCAGCGTGTTTTCCGCGCCCGGGAATTTTTCGAAGGCGAAGCGCGGGATCTTGGTGACCACATAATCGATCGATGGCTCGAACGAGGCGGGCGTCGCGCCGCCGGTGATGTCGTTTTCGAGCTCGTCCAATGTGTAGCCGATGGCGAGCTTGGCGGCGACCTTGGCGATCGGGAAGCCAGTGGCTTTCGACGCCAGCGCCGAGGAGCGCGACACGCGCGGGTTCATTTCGATCACGACGAGGCGGCCGTCCGCCGGGTTGACGGCGAACTGCACGTTCGAGCCGCCGGTCTCCACACCGATCTCGCGCAGCACCGCCAGCGAGGCGTTGCGCATGATCTGGTATTCCTTGTCGGTCAGGGTGAGGGCCGGCGCGACGGTGATCGAATCGCCGGTATGCACGCCCATCGGGTCGACGTTCTCGATCGAGCAGATGATGATGCAGTTGTCCGCCTTGTCGCGGACGACCTCCATCTCGTATTCCTTCCAGCCGAGCACGGATTCCTCGATCAGCACTTCGGTGGTCGGCGAGGCGTCGAGGCCGCGCTCAACGATCTCGAAGAATTCCGAACGGTTATAGGCAATGCCGCCGCCGGTGCCGCCGAGCGTGAAGGACGGGCGGATGATCGCCGGCAGGCCGATCGTATCGAGCGCCTGCGCGGCGATCGCCATGGCATGCGACATGTAACGCTGCTTGCGGTCTGTGTTGCCGAGGTTCCACTGGTTCTCGAGCTCGTCGAGCGCGGCATCCAGCGCATCGCCGGAAAGCGTCTTCTTCAGTTCGGCGCGCTTGGCTTCATGCTCCTGGCGATGCTGATCCTTGATCTCGGTGGCGTTGGCGAGCATCGATTTCGGGGTTTCGAGCCCGATCTTGGCCATGGCCTCGCGAAACAGCGCGCGGTCCTCGGCCTTGTCGATGGCGTCCGGTTTGGCGCCGATCATCTCGACATTGTAGCGCTCCAGCACGCCCATGCGGCGCAGCGACAATGCGGTGTTGAGCGCGGTCTGGCCGCCCATGGTCGGCAGCAGCGCGTCGGGGCGTTCCTTGGCGATGATCTTGGCGACGACTTCCGGGGTGATCGGCTCGACATAGGTGGCGTCGGCAAGCTCCGGGTCGGTCATGATCGTGGCCGGGTTGGAGTTGACCAGAATGACCCGGTACCCTTCCTCCTTCAGCGCCTTGCAGGCCTGCGCGCCGGAATAGTCGAACTCGCAGGCCTGGCCGATGACGATCGGCCCCGCGCCGATGATGAGGATGGATTTGAGGTCTTGGCGCTTGGGCATGGGCGGTATCCGTCGTTTCTTCTTATCGTCCCTGCATCAAAAACCGGCACGGTTGACCGGGCCGGGTAAGGGACGTGAAATCATGTAGGCTAGGTGGGCCTTATAGGGAAGTTGCCGGGGCAACGGAACCCCGAAAATGCACCGCGCGAACCGAGATCAACGATGTTTTTTCGGCTTTCATGCACTTAAGTGTGAACTTTTCGTTTACATGCCGCGTTATTACTCCAAACCGGAGACAAAACCATGTTTGAATATCTGCCTCTTATCGCATTCCAGATCGTGTTCGCGGCTGCAGGACTTGCTATTCTTTACCGGATCGTCGGCGGCAGGCTTTTCGGCGCGGACGACGCCCAGCGCAAGAGCCATGGCGAAATCTTTCGCAGGGCCAGCAAGACGTCGCATGCCTGAGCGCGCACGTCTCACCCGGTGACGCCTGCTGGCGTCACCGCTTCGGCGGCGTGGTCAACCTTTCCGCCTCGCTGCCATCTACCCTCGCGTAATTGAATGTCCCCTCCGTCAGCACCTCTTCCGCCGCCCGTTTCAGTCCGGCAAGCGCCGCTCGGGCAAACGAGCCGCCGACGCTGATGCGTCTGACGCCGGCGCGTTCCAGCGCGGTGACGGAATAGTTCTCGCCCTGAAGCCCCATCACCACGTTGACCGGCTTGTCGACGGCGCGGCAGACCGTGGCGATCGCCTCGATATCCGGCAATCCGGGCGCGTAAAGCACATCCGCGCCGGCCTCGGAAAAGGCCTGGAGACGCCGGATCGTGTCGGCGAGATCGGGACGGCCCCACAGGAAGTTTTCCGACCGCGCGGTGAGAATGAACGGCCTTCCGGCCTTCGCTTCCGCCGCCGCGCGAACGCGATCGACTGCGTCGTCGAAATCATAGATCGGATCATCGCTTCTGCCCGTTGCATCCTCGATCGAGCCGCCGACGAGGCCCGCCTCGATGGCGAGCCGGATCGTCAGCGCACAGTCTTCAGGCAAATCCCCGAAGCCGTTTTCCAGGTCGGCGGAGACGGGCAGGTCGGTTGCCTCCACGATGGCCTTTGCGTTGGCAAGGATATCATCGCGCGACAAATCCGCAGCCGAATCGCGACGCCCAAGCGAGAACGCAAGCCCCGCGCTGGTGGTCGCAAGCGCCTCGAAGCCGAGATGGGCGAGCAGACGCGCCGAGCCGGCGTCCCATGGATTGGGCATGACAAAAGCGCGTTCGCGCGCATGCAGCGCCATGAACCGCCGATATTTTTCCTCCTGCGTGACCACGATGACCCTCCTGTCGTTTTCCGGAACGTATAGTGAACATTCAGGGTTGTAAAGGTTTGTTTTGTGGTTGCGCCGTGCCGCTTGGCCCGAACAAACCTTGAAGTGGCGCGTTAGCTCTTCAAACCGGAGACATTTATGAATTTTGAAAATCTGACTTTGGTCTGGCTGACTATTCTTTTCCTGATGGCCGGCGCGGTCATTCTCGGTTGCGGCGTCAGGATCACCGACGTGGCGGACAGGATCGCCGACCGCACGGGACTTGGCGAGGCGCTGATCGGTGGATTGCTGCTGGGCGCGGCGACGTCGCTGTCCGGCACGGTCGTGTCGGTGACCTCGGCGCTCGATGGCCGGGCGTCGCTGAGTTTCTCCAACGCCGTTGGCGGTATCGCCGCGCAGACGGCGTTTCTGGCGTTAGCGGACATGATCTACCGCCGGGTTAATCTCGAACATGCGGCGGCCGATCTTTCCAACCTGTTTCAGGGCGCGCTGCTGGTTCTGCTGCTGAGCATGCCGCTTCTGGCCTATGCCTCGCCGGAAATCACGCTGTTTGCCGTAAGCCCGGTCTCGTTCGCCCTGTTCGGCGTTTACATCGCCGGCGTTGTTGCCTCCAAACGGGTGCGCGACGAGCCTATGTGGACGCCCGTTGGCACGCATGAAACGCGCACGGATCAGCCCGAGGAAGAGGAAAGCGATGCCCGCGGCAATATCGGCATCTTCGCGGTGTTCATCGGTCTGATGCTGCTGATGGGCATTGCCGGCTATGTGATTTCCGAAATCGCCGGCGTGATCACCGACCGTTACGGCCTGTCCGCCTCGCTCGTCGGCGCGCTGATGACGGCGGTGGTGACCTCGCTGCCGGAACTGGTGACGACGCTTGCGGCCGTCAGGCGCGGCGCGCTTCAGCTTGCCGTCGGCGGCATTATCGGCGGCAACACGTTCGATACGCTGTTCCTGACGCTTTCGGATATAGCCTATCGCGACGGCTCGCTCTATCACGCGATCGGCAAGGACGATCTGATCTGGCTTGCGGTCGGTCTGTCGGCAACCGCGATCCTGCTGCTTGGCCTGATCGTGCGCCAGAAGGCGGGGCCGGGGCGCATCGGGTTCGAGAGCGCGGGCATCCTCGTTCTTTATTTCGGGGCAATCGCGATCACTGCAATCTGACCAGGCTTGTCAACGCGTATAAAGCAGTGCATATCTAAATCGAACCGTTCGGTTCGATCATGTCGGAAGGTGGCTTCATGCTCGTTCACTATCTCGAAGATTCCCGCGCCCATCGTATCCTCTGGCTTCTGGAGGAACTCGGGGTCGACTATGAAATCAAGCGCTACAAGCGTGGCGAGAACATGAGCGCGCCGGCGGAGCTGAAACAGATCCACCCGCTCGGCAAGTCGCCGATTATCGAGGATGAGGGCCGGATCATCGCCGAAAGCGGCGCGATCGTCGAATATCTGATCGACCGCTACGGCGACGGCAAGGGCCTCAGGCCGGAACCGGGCACGGATGAGGCGCTGCGCTATCGCTACTGGCTGCATTATTCGGAAGGCTCGGCCATGCCGCTTCTGGTCATGAAGCTGGTGTTCCAGAAAATCCCGGAGCAGGGACCGCGTCTGCTGAAGCCGCTGATGACCAGGATATTCAGGGCCGTGACGTCGAAACTCACCGACCCGCAACTGAAGACCCATGGGGCATTCTGGGAAGAGGAATTGCAGCGCGACGGCTGGTTTGCCGGCGAAAATTTCACCGCCGCCGATATCATGATGAGCTTCCCGGTCGAGGTCGGCATGGACAGGATTCCGTTCGGGGAGCGCCCGCAGGCCGTTCTGGACTATCTGGTGAAAATCCACGCCCGCCCGGCCTATCGCCACGCGCTGCAGCGCGGCGGGGCGTATCGCTATGGCGGTAATCCGATCTCCTGATCAGGGAGAGCCGAAGAAAAGCATGTCCCTTTACGGCGGAGAAGAGGGGCGGGCCTTGCCAAAACCCTGACGCCGTCTCCTGATCGGTTGCTTCATCCAGGTCTGCCCACAAGGGTGGCAATTGCCGAAAAAAGAGGCTATGGAAGTTCCGCCGCCGCGGCCCCGATATTGCATGGCCCCGGCGCGTCAGCTTCTGGTGAATTTCATGTCTGTCGCAATGCCTACTGCGCAAGCAGCCGGCCATTCGTGGTTCTCCCACCTCAAGGAAACCCTTACCCTCGGCATCCCCCTCATCGGCGCGCAACTGGCCCAGCAGGGGATCAATGCCACCGATATCTTCATTCTCGGGCAATTGAGCGCGCTGGATCTGGCGGCCGCGGTCCTTGCCACGCAGTATTATTTCACGATCTTCATCTTCGGCATGGGGCTTGCCATTGCGGTGATGCCCATGGTCGCGCAGGCCTATGGCCGCGGTGATGAGGTTGCCGTGCGCCGGTCCATGCGCATGGGCATGTGGGCCTCGATCATCTACGGCGCGCTGGCTTTGCCGTTGTTCTTCTGGTCCGAGCCGATTCTTCTGGCGCTCGGTCAGGAGCCGGACGTCGCGGCCAAGGCGGCGCAGTATCTTCATATTGTCGGCATCGCGCTGTTCCCGGCGCTGCTGTTCCAGGTCCTGCGTTCGCTGGTCAGCGCCACGGGGCGGGCACGGGTGGTTCTGTGGGTCTCGTTGCTGACGCTGGTCGTCAACGCCGTGGTTGCCTACGCGCTGGTGCTCGGCGGGTTCGGGATGCCCCAGATCGGCATTCGCGGCGCGGCGATCGCCACCTTTGTCGGTCAGGCCTTCGGTTTCCTGTATCTGGTCGCCTATATCGGCCGCGACGCGATGCTGGCCCGTTACGAGCTGTTCGTCCGCTTCTGGAAGCCGGACTGGCAGGCTCTGCGCGAGGTGGTCATGCTCGGCCTGCCGATCGGGATTTCCGTTCTGGCGGAAGTGTCGATGTTCACCGTGTCGTCGGTGCTGATGGGGCAGATCGGGGCGATCCCGCTTGCCGCCCACGGCATCGTTCTGCAACTGGCCTCGATCGCCTTCATGGTCCCGCTCGGCCTGTCCCAGGCGGGGACGGTCCGGGTCGGCATGTTCCACGGGGCCGGCGACAGGGAGAATGTCATCCGGGCATCGGTCACGGTTATGGCGATCGCGATCTGCTTTGCCGTCGCCAGCGGCCTGACCTTCGCGCTCGCGCCCGTGCCGCTCGTATCGCTGTTCATGGATACCGGCCTGCCAAATGCGCCGGAGGTGCTGGCCTATGCCGTGCCGCTTGTGTTCGTCGCGGCGCTGTTTCAATTGCTCGATGGCGGGCAGGCGACGATGAACGGCCTGCTGCGCGGCCTCAAGGATACCCGGGTGCCGATGTTTCTGGTGCTGATCGCCTACTGGGTTGTCGGCCTGCCGCTTGCCTGGCTGCTGGCGTTTCCCTTCGGGCTCGAAGGCGTCGGCATCTGGGTCGGCTTCATGCTGGGGCTGGGGACGGCGGCGGTGATGCTGGCGCTGCGCTTTCGCCATCTGCTGCGCGCCGGAGCGGCGTCCGTGTAGAGGAAAGCGGCCGAGCCCGGATGGGGCGGCCGCTCCCTGAGGCGGAAAAATATCAGACTGCTGACAAACCCTTACATACGTGGGTTTACGTCCTCACTGGTGTTCCCCCACAGGGGTCATGCTCGGACTTGATCCGAGCATC
>NZ_DEPM01000140.1:14300-23578 GCF_002358775.1 Martelella sp. UBA3392 | reverse complement strand
TCCGAGCATCCAGGCGACTTAAGTGATTGAACTTCAATGGACTTATTGCGAACCCTTGCCGCGTTGACTGGATCCTCGTGTCAAGCACGAGGATGACGCCGAGTTCGAGGACAGGTTTGTCAAAAAAACGGAGCGGCCGTCGCCCCGGCCGCTCTTTTAGAGTACGGGATTCTCGCTGTTACTTGGGCGAGATCATCAGTTCGGGGCGGACGATCTCGTCATATTCCTCGCCGGTCACAAGCCCCGTCGCCAGCGCCTCTTCACGCAGCGTGGTGTTGTTCTTGTGGGCGGTCTTGGCGATCTTGGCGGCGTTGTCGTAACCGATCTTCGGGGCCAGCGCCGTCACCAGCATCAGCGAGCGCTCGACCCCGGCCTTGATGTTTTCCTCGCGCGCCTGGATACCGACCACGCAATGATCGGTGAAGGAGCGGGCGGCATCGCCCAGAAGCTGGACCGACTGCAGGAAATTGTAGGCCATCATCGGATTGTAGACATTGAGCTCGAACTGGCCCTGGCTGCCGGCAAAGCCGATCGCGGCCTGGTTGCCGGCGATATGGGCGCAGACCTGGGTCATCGCCTCGTTCTGGGTCGGGTTGACCTTGCCTGGCATGATCGAGGAGCCGGGCTCGTTTTCCGGCAGCGACAATTCGCCGAGGCCCGAGCGTGGGCCGGAGGCGAGGTAGCGGATGTCGTTGGCGATCTTGAAGCAGGCCATGGCCGCCGCATTGATGGCGCCGTGCGAGAACACCATGGCGTCGTGGGCGGCGAGCACCTCGAACTTGTTCGGCGCGGTGACGAAGGGCAGGCCGGTGATCCCTGCGACTTCCTTGGCGACCTTCTCGGCAAAGCCGACCGGCGCGTTGAGGCCAGTGCCGACGGCGGTGCCGCCCTGGGCGAGCTGGTAGAGGCCCGGCAGCGTCAGTTCGATGCGCTCGATGGCGGAGGCGATCTGCGCGGTGTAGCCCGAAAATTCCTGTCCCAGCGTCAGCGGCGTGGCGTCCTGGGTGTGGGTGCGGCCGATCTTGATGATATCGGCGAATTCCTTTTCCTTGGCGGCAAGCGCATCGTGGAGGTGCTTCAGGTTCGGCAGCAGGTGATGAACGATCTGCTCGGCGCAGGCGATGTGCATCGCCGTCGGATAGGTGTCGTTCGACGACTGGCTCATATTGCAGTGGTCGTTGGGGTGCACCGGCTTCTTCGAGCCCATCTCGCCGCCAAGGAGTTCGATGGCGCGGTTCGAGATCACCTCATTGGCGTTCATGTTCGACTGCGTGCCGGAACCCGTCTGCCAGACCACCAGCGGGAAGTGATCGTCGTGCTTGCCGTCGATGACCTCCTGCGCGGCCTCGACGATGGCGTTGCCGATTTCGGCGGGCAGCCGGTCGAGCGCCATGTTGGCCCTGGCGGCCGCCTGCTTGACGATGCCGAGCGCGCGGACCACGGAAAGCGGCTGCTTTTCCCAGCCGATCTTGAAATTGCCGAGCGAACGCTGGGCCTGCGCGCCCCAGTAGCGGTCGGCGGCGACCTCGATGGGGCCGAATGTGTCGGTTTCTGTACGGGTTGCGGTCATGGTGTTTCTACTCCTGCCATTGCCCCGATGGGCGATCGTCCTTGCGAAAATCGGCATATGCAATCGCGCGCGCCGTGCCGCTCTGTCAATAATTGGTGAAAACTTATTCGATTAGTATCGGCGATTTGCCAACCGAAACTGACGAAAATGGATAGTCGACGCGGCAAAGCCTCGTCTCGTGGCATAAAAGACGGCGAGGAAACATTTTTTCGGGGGAACCCGTGCCTTGTCGAACCGTTGAAATCCCGTAGACCGGATCAATCGTCGCATGTTGCGTTGCACACAGAAATGGCTCGTGTTTAAGCCCCTGTTAATAGGCGCTTGATAGGCTGATCCGGAACGGCAATCGATCGGCAAGCGGACCAAAGTGTTGTTTTTCCATGACACAACCAGAAGGTTTGCGCACAGATAGCGCAAATGTTATTGGCTCGCCAACGGGCTTGCGGATAGGATGTCAATGAAATCGTTGACTTGCAAAACGGGGTAGAACATTGCGCAACAAACTCTCAGTTCGCGTTTCATCTGTGGCTCTGGCCGTGGCGGTTTCTGCCGCCTTCGTGCCGAGTGCGGCCAACGCCCTGACGCTGATGGACATTCTGCGCGGCCGGCAGAAGGAATCGCAGCGCGCGCCGGTGGTCGAGCAGCAGCCTCAGGTGCAGCAGCAGAAACAGGTCCAGCGCACCTACTCCGCCCCCAAGGTCGCGCCGCCGAAATACTACGCCTATCGCGCCGACCCCGTTCGCATGATCGATATCGGAGAAATTCGCGATCCGGTGGTTACCGGCTCGATCGCTCCCGATGAAGCGGACGTCGAAGAGACGACGACGGAAGTCGCCGCGCTCGATCAGGGCTCGATGACCGACGCCGTCGAAACGGAGACCACCGTCGCGATCGCGCAGGATGACCCGCGCCAGTATCTCGCCGATGCCCAGGTGAAGGCAATCGATGATGTCGCTTCGGCGATTGAAGACTATTATTCCAATGGCGGCGAGCTGATCTGGGTGCAGGACGGCAAGGTTTCGCAGAAGGCCCGCGCTGCCATGCGGACGCTCGGTAATGCCGACGTCTTCGGGCTGGAGCCCGACAACTACCAGGTTCAACTGCCGGACCTGCTCGCGGCCGAGAACGAGGATGAGGAAAAGGCTGCCCTGATGCAGTTCGAACTCGCCCTTTCCGCCAAAGTGCTTGCCTACATGCAGGATGCAAAGCGCGGCCGCGTCGACCCGAACCGGATTTCCGAGTTCCACGATCTGAAGCGCAACCCGGTCGATCTCGGCGAAGCGATCGACAGCCTCCCCGGAAAGGTTGACGTTGCCGCGTTCATCGAAAGCTACAATCCGCAGAACCAGTTTTTCCAGGACCTGAAGGCGGAGCTCGCCGAACTGCGCAACACCGAAACCGTGGTTGAGCCGATCGTTTTCACCGGCAGCGTGTTCATTCGTCCGGGCCAGACTAACCAGAATGTCCCGAGCGTGGTCAAGGCGATCGAGCGCAAGGCTTCGCCGGAATTCAAGGTGGATCACGCGGAAATCTTCGCGGCTTATGACGGCGTCAGCGAGGAATACACGCCCGAACTGGTGACCCTCGTGAAGGACTTCCAGAAATCGGCGGGCCTTTATGTCGATGGCGTTGTCGGCCCCAACACGGTAAGGGCCTTCGACGTCGAAACCAATGACGACCGCACCCAGAAGGTGCTTGATGCCATGGAGCGTCTACGCTGGCTGCCGGATGATTTCGGCCCGCGCTATGTCTTCATCAATCAGCCGGCCTTCCGCGTCTATTATCATGACGATAACGGCGAGAGCTTCGACATGGGCGTCGTGGTGGGTAACCCCACCAACCAGACCTATTTCTTCAAGGATGAGATCGAAACCGTCGAATTCAACCCCTATTGGGGCATTCCGCGCTCGATCGTCGTCAACGAGTATCTGCCCAAGCTGCGCGCCAATCCGAGCTATTTCGACCAGATCGGTTACGAGGTCAGCTATAATGGCCGCCGGGTCTCGTCCTCCTCCGTCAACTGGGCTTCCGCCCCGATGGTCGATGTGCGCCAGCCGCCGGGCGAGCGCAATGCGCTTGGTCAGCTGAAGATCCTGTTCCCCAACGATCACGCGATCTACATGCATGACACGCCGCAGAAGAGCTATTTCGAGCGCGACATGCGGGCGTTGAGCCATGGCTGCGTGCGTCTTTCCGACCCCAACAAGATGGCCGCCGCCGTTCTCGGCGTGCCCGAGTCGGATATCGACGACTATATCGCAACCGGCAAGAACACCCCGGTCGACGTTCCGGAGAAATTCCCGGTCTATGTCGCCTATTTCACCGCCTGGCCGGATGCCAATGGCGAGGTCCAGTATTACGACGACGTCTATGACCGCGACATGTATCTGAAGCGGGCCATGGATGCCGAGAGCGAGGCGCGCGTCGGCAGCTGATCGCTGGAGAATGCCTTAAACAACAAAGGCGCGTCCGCCCCGCGGGCGCGCCTTTTGCGTTTTACGGGTCATTGCTGCCGTTATTGCCGCGCAATCACCGCGCGCGCCAGATCGGGCGTCAGCTCGTCGAAATGGCTTATCATCCGGTCGGCGGCCATGTCGGCGACCGGGCGATCTGCGTAGCCGAAGGTGACGGCGATCGTTGCCGCGCCCGCGCCTTTTCCCGCATCGATATCATTGGAACTGTCGCCGACCATGACCGCGTTGGCGACACCGCCGCCGCTCCGCGCGATGGTCTCCAACACATGGCGGGGATCGGGCTTGCGGAAGGCGAATGTGTCGCCGCCGGTGATCGCGGTGAAATAGCCGGTGAGATCGAGCGCATCGAGCAGCGGCATGGTGAACGATTCGCGCTTGTTGGTGCATACCGCAAGGTCAAAGCCCGCGGATTTCAGCCGGTCGAGGGCCGCCACGATGCCGGGATAGGGATGGCTTTCGCCGGGAATGCCCGCGCGATAGTGTTCGCTGAAGCGTTCGAAGCAGGCATCGAACGTATCTTCGTCGAGCGATCGGTCGCGATGCTCGAAGGCGCGTTCGATCATCACCCTTACGCCGCGGCCGACCAGTGTCTTCGTGTCCTCGACGCCGTAGGGGGCAAGCCCCACAGGGGCGATGGCGTGGTTCAGGCTTGCGATCAGATCCGGCGCTGTGTCGATCAGCGTTCCGTCGAGGTCGAATATGGCGAGCGGTGCGGGCATTGGCGCGGGTCCTTCATTTTCCGGCAGACGACGCGCGCCGTCCGCTTCCCGGCCCGGTTCATACCCGCCAGTCGCGGGCCTGCCAAGCATTTGGCGCGGGCTTGGCGCAAAAGGTCTTTTGTTTGACGCGCGTGGCGTGTAAACACCTTACCGTTAGCCAAAAGGAGCATGTGACGCATGGATGCGCGTCAATTGAAGATAAAGGCTGCGGAAACCGCGCTTGAATATGTCGAAGACGGAATGCGGCTCGGCATCGGAACCGGCAGCACGGCGCGGGAATTCATCGCGCTCCTCGGCGAAAAGGTTGCCAACGGGTTCAATGTCATCGGGGTTCCGACCTCCGAGGCGACGGCGCGCCAGTGCCTGGAACTCGGCATCACGCTGAATTCGCTCGACGAAACGCCGGAACTCGATCTCACGATCGACGGCGCCGACGAGATCGATCCCGCGCTCAATCTCATCAAGGGGGGCGGCGGGGCGCTGCTGCGCGAAAAGATCGTGGCATCCGCCTCGAAAGCCATGATCGTGATTGCCGACGAGACCAAGGTCGTGGATTGCCTCGGCGCCTTTCCGCTGCCGATCGAAGTTATGCCGTTCGGGCTTGGCGCAACCCGCCTTGCCATCGAACGCGCCGCATCGTGGCTCAATCTTTCAGGCTCGCTCGACCTTCGCCAATCGGGCGACGGGCCCTATATGACCGATGGCGGACACTATATTATCGACGCATCATTTGGCCGCATTCACGATGCACAGGCATTGTCAGACGCGCTCAACGCCATTGCCGGCGTTGTGGAGCACGGGCTGTTCATCGACATCGCGACACTCGCCATCGTTGCATCCGACGGCGGTGTACGTACACTCAAAGCAACTGAGTAGACAGGAGTCCTTTATGAAAACGAAATCCAGGTTCGGCCTTTCCGTGGCCATCGCCGCGACGATTATGGGACTTGGCGCCTTTTCGGTTGCTTCTGCGCAGGATATTTCGCCTGAGCATGAGGCCGCCGCCAAAGCCGCGCTCCAGGCGCTGGGGATCAACAACCAGTTCGACGAAATCCTGCCGAATCAGGCGGATCTCGTCCAGTCGCAGTTGACGCAGGTCTATCCGAACTACCACTCGCTGATCGACGAGGTCGTCACCGATACGGCGATCGCGCTGGCGCCGCGCCGCGCCGATCTCGAAAAGGAAGGCGCGCAGATCTACGCCAATATCTTCACAGCGGAAGAACTGAACCAGCTTGCCGAGTTCTACAGTTCCGATGTCGGCAAGAAGTTCATCCAGTATGGGCCGATCGCCGCGCGCGAGCTTGGCCAGGCCGGCGATATCTGGGCGCGCGGCATTGCCCGCGATCTCAGCCAGCAGGCTCAGGAAGAATTGAACCGGCGCATCGAAGCCGATGGCGGCACGCCCGTCGAGGCGACCGAGGTTCCGGCAGTGCCCGCGCAGTAAAAGGGCCATTCGCCCGTTGCATAACAGCCCGCCGACCCCGGCGGGCTTTATTTTTGGCGGAAAGTCGCCATATTCAGCCAAAATCGATTGTTCCCGAATACCCCCACCGCAAGGAGCCCTCCCATGACGCGCTATGACTTCGACCTGTTTGTGATCGGCGGCGGCTCCGGCGGTGTGCGCGCCGCCCGCCTTGCAGCCGCGATGGGCAAGAGGGTGGCGATTGCCGAGGAATACCGGTTCGGCGGCACCTGCGTCATTCGCGGCTGCGTGCCCAAGAAGCTGTTCGTCTATGCCTCTCAGTTTCCCGAACATTTCGAGGACGCGGCCGGTTATGGCTGGACCGTCGGCGAGCGCAGCTTCTCGTGGCCGGCGCTGATTGCCGCCAAGGACCGGGAAATCGACCGGCTGGAAGGTCTTTACCGCAAGGGTCTGGAAACCAATGGCGCCGAGATTCTCGAGACCCGGGCGGAGATTGCCGGCGATCACCGCATCCGGCTCTTGTCCTCGGGGCAGGAAGTGACGGCGGAAAAGATCCTGGTCGCGGTCGGCGGTCATCCCAACCCGCATCCGGAAATGCCGGGCTCCGAACTCTGCATCTCCTCCAACGAGGCCTTTCATCTGGAGGAACTGCCGAAATCGATCGCAATCACCGGCGGCGGCTACATCGCCGTTGAATTCGCCAATATCTTCGCCGGCCTCGGCGTCGAGACCACGCTGATCTATCGCGGCGAGGAAATTCTGCGCGGCTTCGACATGGACATGCGCGTCAATCTGCGCGAGGCGATGGAGAAGAAGGGCATCCAGGTCATCTGCCGCGACACGATTGTCGAGGTCGCCCAGGCGGCCGATGGCAGGCTCAAGGCCCAGACCCATAACGGCCATGTGTTCAACGTCGACAAGGTGATGATGGCGCTCGGCCGGCAGCCGAACACCAATGGCCTCGGTCTCGAATCCGTCGGCGTCGAACTGGATGCCAAGGGCGCGATCAAGGTCGACGATTATTCGCGCACCAATGTCGACTATATCTGGGCGCTGGGCGATGTCACCGACCGCGTTCAGCTGACCCCGGTCGCGATCCATGAGGCGATGTGCTTCATCGAGACGGAATACAAGGACAACCCGACCAAGCCGGATCACGACCTGATCGCGACGGCGGTGTTCTCGCAGCCCGAAATCGGCACGGTCGGCCTTCCGGAGCATGTCGCGGCCGAACGCTACGAGGAGCTCGAGGTCTATCTCGCCAAGTTCCGGCCGATGAAGGCAACGCTGTCGGGCCGCGACGAGCGCACGGTGATGAAGCTGATCGTCAACGCGGCCGACCGCAAGGTGGTCGGCGCCCATATTCTCGGCCATGAGGCCGGCGAGATGGCGCAGCTGATCGGCATTGCGCTGAAGGGCGGCTGCACCAAGGACGATTTCGACCGCACCATGGCCGTTCACCCCACGGCATCCGAGGAACTGGTGACGATGTACCAGCCGAGCTACCGCGTGAAGAATGGCGAGCGGGTCTAGACCCGCTTTTCCCGGAGAATGCGGCTGATCAGACGCGCCATCCATTGGTGGCCCCGCCAATCCTCGCCCTCCAGCGGATCGGTGAGCGGGTGGCGGGGCGGCGTTCTCCGCTGTCTGACGACGGTGAACCAGTCGAGCATGGCTTTCTCCATTTCTGCTTGACCGGAAGCTAGAGACGGCAGGACTGCGGCTGTAGAGCCGCAGATGAAAGGCCCGTTTCATCCGTGAACGGTTCGCGCTTGCGGGGCGGGGCGGTATAAGATGGCCGTTTGACAACGGAGACAGTCGATGGCCGAGGCGAGCTGGGACGATCTGCAGCTTTTTCATGTGGTGGCGGAGGCCGGCGGGCTGAGCGGCGCTGCCGTGCGCACCGGTATTTCCGCGCCCACGATCGGCCGGCGCATGCTGGCGCTGGAACGCACGCTAGGGCGCTCGCTGTTCCTGCGCTCGCAGCGCGGGTATGAGCTTGCCCATGATGGCCGGGAACTGTTGAAGCAGGTGCAGAGGATGCGCGAGGTCGCGAGCGATATTGCCGACTGGCATGCAGAGGCCTTTGCCCTGCCTTTCGTCACCATCGCGACTGATTGCTGGCTCTCGCCGCTTATCGCCGACAATCTTGGCGAGGTGCGTCAAAAGGGCGATCGTTTCCGCATCTGTTGCAGTTCGGAAGGCGCCTCCGCCGACCTCACATTTCGGGCAGCCGATGTCGTCGTTCTGGCGAAACGGCCGGAAAGCGGCAATATTGCGGTTCTGCCTTCGGTGGCGATGGCCTACGCGGTCTATCGGCCAAAGGCTGCGGGATCGGAAGACCTTCCATGGATTTCGTTGGGGACAGCAGCGGCAAGCGAACCGCGCGACCGCTACGTGTTCGAGAATTTCGAAGGCGCGATCATGACCTGGACCGAGGATCGCCACCTGTTGCCGCGTCTCGCAATGTCGGGGGCCGGCAAGGCGGTGCTGCCGGTCTGGGTCGGTGATGGCCTTTCAGAGTTGGAGAGGGAAGGGGAGGTGATCGAGGCACTGACGCACCCGCTCTTCATCGTCGCCCATGACGATGACCGGCATCGCCGCGAGGTGCGTCTGGTCATAGAACGGCTGGCCGCCCTTCTGAAAAACAACGCTGCCCAGCTGGCGGGCAGGAGTGGCGATGATCGCGCGGGTATACAATAGAGCCGGAAGCGGCTATAAGCGCGCCAAAAATCGGGAGAGAGCATGTCCGGCGAGAGGCCGGGCGGGCAAGGACAGGTGATTGAAATGAGCAGCGCGAAAAACTGGACACCCGGAAGCTGGCGACACAAGCCGATCCTTCAGGTGCCGGAATATCCTGATGAGGCAAAGCTTGCCGAGGCCGAGGCCGCGCTTGCGACCTATCCGCCGCTGGTCTTCGCCGGCGAGGCGCGCCGTCTGAAGAAGGCGCTGGGCGAGGTGGCCGAGGGCCGCGGTTTCCTGCTGCAGGGCGGCGATTGCGCCGAAAGCTTCGCCGAGCACGGCGCCGACACGATCCGCGATTTCTTCCGCGCCTTCCTGCAGATGGCCGTGGTGCTGACCTTCGGCGC
>NZ_DEPM01000140.1:12736-13921 GCF_002358775.1 Martelella sp. UBA3392 | reverse complement strand
TCCAGCCCGAACGAGACGATCAACGGGGTGACGCTGCCGAGCTATCGCGGCGACATCATCAACGGCATCGATTTCACCGAGGAAGCCCGCATTCCGGATCCGCAGCGCCAGTTGATGGCCTACCGCCAGTCGGCGGCGACGCTGAACCTGCTGCGTGCCTTTTCCATGGGCGGCTATGCCAATCTGGAAAACGTCCACCAGTGGATGCTGGGCTTCGTGAAGGATTCGCCGCAGGGCGAACGCTACCAGAAGCTTGCGGACCGACTGTCGGAAACCATGTCGTTCATGCGCGCGATCGGCATTCGCGCGGAAAACAACCACGCGCTGTCCGAAACCGATTTCTTCACCAGCCATGAGGCGCTGCTGCTTGGCTATGAAGAGGCGCTGACCCGCGTCGATTCGACCTCGGGCGACTGGTACGCGACGTCGGGCCACATGATCTGGATCGGCGACCGCACCCGCCAGGCCGATCACGCCCATATCGAATACGCCCGCGGTATCAAGAACCCGCTCGGCCTCAAATGCGGCCCCTCGCTGGCCGAGGACGACCTGCTGCGGCTGATCGATGCCGTGAACCCGGAAAACGAGGCCGGCCGGCTGACGCTGATCTGCCGCTTCGGCCACGACAAGGTCGCCGACCACTTGCCGCGTCTGATCCGCGCGGTCGAGCGCGAGGGCAGGAAGGTGGTCTGGTCCTGCGACCCGATGCACGGCAACACTATCACGCTCAACTCCTACAAGACCCGGCCGTTCGAGCGGATCCTGTCGGAGGTCGAGAGCTTCTTCCAGATCCACCGCGCCGAGGGCAGCTATCCGGGCGGCATCCATATCGAGATGACCGGCAAGGACGTGACCGAATGCACCGGCGGCGCCTGGGCGCTGACCGGCGACGACCTGCACGACCGCTACCACACCCATTGCGACCCGCGCCTCAACGCCGACCAGGCGCTGGAACTCGCCTTCCTGCTCGCCGAGCGGATGAAGACGGCGTATGAGGAAAAGAAGCTCGCGATCAACGAGTGAGGGCTACCAGCCCTCAGGGCGCATCGCCGCATAGCCCCCAATCGATCTCCCCCCTTGAGGGGGAGATGTCGCGAAAGCGACAGAGAGGGGTAAAGGGCGCAAGCCCTAAAAGCCGCGTTTGTCGAGAGGGTTCACCCCTCTCTGCCCCTGTCGGGGCATCTC
>NZ_DEPM01000140.1:4377-12434 GCF_002358775.1 Martelella sp. UBA3392 | reverse complement strand
ACCCCTCTCTGCCCCTGTCGGGGCATCTCCTCCTCAAGGGGGGAGATTGGTGGTGCGTGACGTGGTTTTGTGCTTTCCGCCCTTTTCCGGTTTGATTTTTCCCTGAAAACATGGTGTCCATCCCTCGTCGGACCTGAAAGGTGGAATTGCCATGGACAGCATCACAATCGCACTCGCCCAGCTCAACCCGACGGTCGGCGATATCGCCGGCAATCTGGAGAAGTTGCGCGCGGCGCGGCAGACGGCGGCCGACAAGGGCGCGGACCTCATCATGTCGACCGAGCTGTTCATCTCCGGCTACCAGCCCGAAGACCTCGTGATGAAGCCGGCCTTCCTCGCCGCCTGCCAGAAGGCGGTGGAGGCGCTTGCGAAGGACACCGCTGACGGCGGGCCCGGCGTAATCGTCGGCTTTCCGCGCCAGGGCGAGGCCGGGCGGCATAATTCGGTCGCCGTGCTCGATGGCGGCGAGATCATCGCGATCCGCGACAAGGTCGACCTGCCGAACTACGGCGAATTCGATGAGAAGCGGGTGTTTGTGCCCGGCGCGATGCCCGGACCGGTGAATTTTCGCGGCGTCCGCATCGGCATTCCGATCTGCGAGGATATCTGGGGCGAACTCGGTGTCTGCGAGACGCTGGCCGAATCGGGCGCGGAACTGCTGCTTTCGCCCAATGGCTCGCCCTATTATCGCGGCAAGGTCGACGTCCGCCATCAGGTGGCGCTGAAACAGGTGATCGAGACCGGCCTGCCGCTGGTCTATCTCAACACGCTCGGCGGCCAGGACGAGCTGGTCTATGATGGCGGCAGTTTCGGCTTCAATGCCGATCGCTCGCTCGCGTTCCAGATGCCGCAATTTGCCGAAGAGATCGCGCTTTCCAAGTGGCGACGCGGCGCGGATGGCTGGGTCATCGAAACCGGCGAGATGGCGGCATTGCCCGTCGGCGAGGCCTCGGACTACCACGCCTGCGTGCTGGGCTTTGCCGATTACGTCGACAAGAACGGCTTCAAGAGCGTGGTGCTCGGCCTGTCCGGCGGCATCGATTCGGCGCTGTGCGCGGCGATCGCCGTCGATGCACTGGGAGCGGAGCGGGTGCATTGCGTGATGCTGCCCTATCGCTACACTTCCGAGGATTCACTCAAGGATGCCGCCGATTGCGCCAAAGCGCTCGGCTGCCGCTATGATATCGTCCCGATCGAGGAGCCCGTGACCGGCTTCATGTCCGCGCTTGCCGATATGTTCGAGGGCACGGAAGAGGGGATCACCGAGGAGAACCTGCAAAGCCGCACTCGCGGCACCATCCTGATGGCGATCTCCAACAAGTTCGGCGCCATGGTGGTGACCACCGGCAACAAGTCGGAAATGTCGGTCGGATACGCCACGCTCTACGGCGACATGAATGGCGGCTTCAACCCGATCAAGGACCTCTACAAGATGCAGGTCTACGGCGTTTCGGCATGGCGCAACGGTGCGCGGCCGGAGGGCATGCTGGGGCCGGAGCGCGACGTGATCCCGCAGAACATCATTGACAAGAAGCCCTCCGCGGAGCTGCGTCCCAACCAGACCGACCAGGATTCGCTGCCGCCCTATCCGGCGCTGGACGATATTCTGGAATGCCTGGTGGAGAAGGAAATGTCGGTCGAGGCGATCGTCGCGCGCGGCCACGATGTCGAGACCGTGCACCGCATCGAGCACCTGCTCTATATCGCGGAATACAAGCGTCGCCAGTCCGCGCCGGGCGTGAAGATCACCAAGAAGAATTTCGGCCGCGACCGGCGCTATCCGATCACCAACCGCTTCCGTGACCGCTGACGCGCCTGGCAGGAACTGCCATGCAGTGACATGGGCGCTCACAATGCTATGCTCCGGGCGGTGTTTTGAGGAGATGTCCGGTGCGCAGTTCAGTCGAAATCTATGATGTCGCAAGCCGGCAGGCGCGCGTCGTGTTCCAGTCCGATGCGCTGATCGAGGCGCCGAACTGGTCGCCGGACGGCGGCCATCTGATGGTCAACAGCGATGGCATCATGTATCGGTTGCCGCTTGATGGCGCGCCCGCGCTTGAGCGTATCGACACCGGCTTCGCCGTCCAGTGCAACAATGATCACGGCATCTCGCCCGACGGCGCGACCATCGCGATCTCCGACAAGTGCGAATTCGGCAAATCGGCGATCTATACGGTTCCATCGGCTGGCGGCATGCCGAAACTGGTGACCGAAAACCTGCCCTCCTACTGGCATGGCTGGTCGCCGGATGGCGCGCGCTTTGCCTATTGCGGCATCCGCGAGGATGTCTTCGATATCTACACGATCGCGGCGTCGGGCGGGGAGGAGCTGCGGCTCACCCATGGCGAGGGCCGTAATGACGGGCCGGACTATTCCTTCGATGGCGAATGGATCTATTTCAATTCCTCGCGCACCGGTTTGATGCAGATCTGGCGTATGCGTCCCGATGGCACGGGCCTCGCGCAGATCACCGGCGATGATTACGGAAACTGGTTCCCCCATCCATGCCCGACCAATGACCGCGTCATCCTGATCTCCTACGACCCGGATGTGTTCGATCACCCCCGCGACTGCCAGGTGCGGGTGCGGATGATGGACATGGATGGCGGCAATCTGGAAACCCTGTTCGAGCTTTTCGGCGGGCAGGGCACGATGAATTCGCCGAACTGGTCGCCAAAGGGCGATGCCTTCGCCTTCGTGCGCTATCAGCCGGCCTGAAGCCTCTCAACCCCCGCCCAAGAACCGCATGTCATCAAGTTGAAATACGACTCTGCTTTTAACTCTTGTGACGACAACAAGGCGGGGCGGGTCGAAGGCATGGAACCCAGGCAATTCAGGACGCTGTTCATTTCTGATGTTCATCTCGGCTCCAAGGCCGCGAAGGCGGATTTCCTGCTGGATTTCATGCGCCATCACGAGGCTGAAACCATCGTGCTCGTCGGCGATATCATCGACGGCTGGCGGCTGAAGCGGAACTGGTACTGGCCGCAGGTCTTCAACGATGTCATCCAGAAAATGCTGCGCAAGGCGCGCAAGGGCACGCGCATCATCTATATTCCCGGCAATCACGACGAGTTCCTGCGCAATTTCCCCGGCACCCATTTCGGCGGGGTCGAGGTCGCGGAGCGGATGATCTTCGAGGCCGGAGACGGCAAGAAATATCTCGTCATCCACGGCGATGAATTCGATGTGGTCGTGCGTCACGCCCGCGTCGTCGCCTATCTCGGCGACTGGGCCTATGATGCCGCGATCGCCATCAATCAGGTTCTCGCCTTCTTCCGCCGCAAGCTGGGATTGCCCTACTGGTCGTTTTCGGCCTGGGCCAAGCTGCAGGTCAAGCATGCGGTGAACTTCATCGGCGAGTTTCAGCGCGTCGTGGTGGAGGAGGCCCGTCGCAACGAGGTCGATGGCGTGATCTGTGGCCATATCCATCATGCCGTGATCGAGGATATGGACGGGATTCGCTACATCAATACCGGCGACTGGGTGGAAAGCTGCACGGCGGTGGCCGAGCATTTCGACGGCACGTTCGAACTGATCTCCTGGCAGAAGATCGAATCGGCGGAGGCGCCTGCAGCGGCCGAGCCGGTCGAGGCCGATCCGCTGCCGCTGCTTCTGGCCGCCCGCGACGGGAACCGCGCCGCATAAGCGCCGTCGAACGCTCTTCCCCGCCATTGAAAAGACTTGCAATCTCCGACAGCCCGTGAAAAGCCTAGCAAATGTTATTTGCAGGGTTGCGCCCTGGCCTGCGCGCCGGCTTCGAAGGTCGCGCGGTGCGCTGTCCGGTCGGCCGGATCGCGGCGTCCTCCCGTTCCAAGAGCGCACGAAACTGGATACTGGCTTTTGCAGAAAGCGGATAATTCCACAGCCTCTCTCACCTTCAACGCCGGCGAGCAGCCGGCGGCCTTGTCATTTGAAGGCGATTGGACCGTTCACAACGCCGCAGCGCTCTACGGCGAACTCGACGGTCTCGGCGGCAAGCTGAAAGGCACCGGCGGCGGCGATGTGGTATTTGATCTCTCCGGTATCGCGGTGATCGACACCGCGGGCGCCTGGCTGATTCGCGAAGCCGAGGCCAAATGCGGCGATGCCGGTCTCAAGGTCGAGATGCGCGGCATGACGGACCGGCTCGGCGAACTGCTCGAGGCCATCCCCGAAGAGCTGCCGGAGCCGGAAAAGGTTCCGGCCAGACAGCGGTCGATCGTCCAGCATGTGCTGGAGCCGGTCGGCATTTCCGCGGTGGCGGCCGGGCGCGATATCTATACCGGCGTCGGCTTCTTCGGCGCGCTTTTTGTTGGGCTCGGCGAGCTGTTTTCGAAACGCGGCGGCGTCAACATGGCCGCGATCACGGCCCAGATCGACAATATGGGCGTCCGCGCCGTGCCGATCATTGCGCTGATGTCGTTCCTGGTCGGCGCGATCATCGCCCAACAGGGGGCATTCCAGCTCAGCTATTTCGGCGCCGAGCTGTTCGTGGTCGATCTGGTCGGAATTCTGCAGCTGCGCGAGATCGGCGTGCTTTTGACCGCCATCATGATTGCCGGCCGCTCGGGAAGCGCGATCACCGCCGAAATCGGCGCGATGCGCATGCGCGAGGAAATCGACGCATTGCGGGTTATGGGGTTCGATCCGGTCGCGGTGCTGGTTTTCCCCCGCATGCTGGCGCTGCTCATCGCCTTGCCGCTGCTGACGATCCTGGCCAATTTTGCCGCACTCCTGGGCGCTGCGGTCGTGGTCGATCTCTATGCCGGCATCACCTATGAGACCTTCTTGCAGCGGCTGCAGGAGGCGATCGATCTTGCCGACCTGATTTCCGGTCTGGCCAAGGCCCCGGTGATGGCCGTGATCATTTCGATCGTCGCCGCGCTTGAAGGCATGAAGGTCGGCGGCAGCGCCGAATCGCTTGGTCAGAAGGTCACGGCCTCGGTGGTGAAGTCGATCTTCGTCGTCATTCTGGCCGACGGCATCTTCGCGATCTTCTACGCCGCGATCGATTACTGAGGAGCCGAGGTGGATATCGAACAGCAATCGCAGGGCGACAAGGACACGGTGCTCAGTGTGCGCGACCTCACTGTGGGGTTCGGCGGGCCGACCGTGCTCGAAAACCTCGACCTCGACGTCTATCGCGGCGAAATCCTCGGTTTCGTCGGCGGATCGGGCACGGGCAAATCCGTGCTGATGCGCACCGTCTTGCGGCTGAACCAGCGGCAGGCGGGAACGATCAACATTTTCGGCAAGGATTTCGACCATCTGAGCTACGAGGAGCGGCTGGCGATCGACATGCGCATCGGCGTGCTGTTCCAGCATGGCGCGCTGTTTTCTGGCCTGACCGTGCTTGAGAACGTTCAGGTGCCGATGCGCGAATATCTCGACCTGCCGAAAAAGCTCATGGACGACCTGGCGCGGCTGAAGATCGAGATGGTGGGTCTGCGGCCGGAGGCTGCCGAGCGCTATCCGTCGGAACTATCGGGCGGGATGATCAAGCGCGCCGCCCTTGCCCGCGCGCTGTCCCTCGATCCGGACCTCGTCTTTCTCGACGAGCCGACATCGGGCCTCGACCCGATCGGCGCGGCGGAGTTCGACGAACTGATCGCCCGGTTGCGTGACACTTTGGGCCTGACGGTCTATATGGTGACCCATGACCTCGACAGCCTGCACGCCGTTTGCGACAGGATCGCGGTACTGGGCAAGAAGAGAGTTCTTGTCGAGGGAACGCTGGACAAGCTCCTCGCCTTTGACGACCCCTGGGTTCAGAGCTATTTCAGGGGCAAACGATCCCGCGCCATTTTCGGCGCCGGCCAGAACAGCCAATAGCGCGGACGGACAGTTATGGAAACCAAAGCAAATTATACCGTTGTCGGCTTCTTCGTCCTGCTGGTGCTGGCCGCCGGGGCCGGGTTCATTTTCTGGATGCAGGAGTATGGCCGACAGGGGCCCGTCGCCGATCTGATCGTGCGCATTCCCGGCTCCGCGAATGGCCTCAGCGTCGGTTCCGCGGTGCGCTTCAATGGCATCCAGGTGGGCTCGATCAAGTCTCTGGAAATCGATCCAAGCGACTCCCGCTACACCATGGCCCGGACCCAGGTGAAGGCGACCACGCCGGTCTACAAGAGCACCAACGCGAAGCTGGAGCTTCAGGGGCTGACGGGTACCGGTTATATCGAACTGTCGGCCAATGGCGAGAAGGGCGACAATATCCTGCAGGAATCCCTGGAAACCGAGAAGCCGGCGGAGCTGACGGCCGACAAATCGGGCCTCTCCAACCTTCTGACCACCGCGGACCGGATCATGAAGCGTCTCGATGACACCGTCGGCCAGGTGCAGAAGCTGGTGGATGACGTCAGCACGCCGCTGACCCAGACGGTCAAGAACGTCGACACCTTCACCGGCGCGCTTGCCGACAATTCCGATCAGATCGGGGAGTTCCTCGAATCCATCGGCAGAATGTCCGATACCGTCGACGGGCTCGCCGGACGCCTCGACAAGACGGTGGCCTCGCTTGACGTTCTGATCAAGGCGGTCAACCCGGAGGAGGTCGGCAAGATCGTCACCAATGCAGAGACGATTACGTCCAACGTCGCCGTCGCCTCGAAGAACCTGGAAGAGGTCATTACGCAGTTCGGCGATGCAATCGAAAGCTACGCTACGTTCGGAAAAACGGCGCAGGATGTGTTCAAGCAGGTCGATGCGATCGTCACAACGATAGACCCTGAAAAGGTCGGCAGTTCGATCGATGATTTCTCTGTTGTCATGGCGGATGCGAAGGTTGCCGTTGCGTCCGTCAAGAATGTCGCCGATTCGATCAGTGCCAAGACCCAGAGCATCGACACCGCGATCGAGAACGTCTCCAACATGTCGATCAAGCTCAATCAGGCGTCCACGCGGGTGAACGAAATCCTGGTGAAGGTCGACGAGCTGCTCGGCTCCGACAATGTCGAATCGCTGTCCGACCAGGCGCGCGATACGCTTGTCGCGGTGAAGCAGGCGGCCGAGACGCTGAATGCCCGGATCGGGCCGATCGCGGCGAATATCGAGAGCTTCTCGGGATCCGGCCTCAGGGATGTGCGCGGCCTCGTCAGCGATACCCGCCGCACGGTCGAAAGCCTCAATCGCACCATCGAATCGATCAGCAACGACCCGCAGCAGTTCATTTTCGGGTCCGACAGCATAAAGACCTATGACGGGCGCAACCGTTATTGAGCCATTGGCGAGCAGCGCGGGCGGATGCGGGCTATGGTTGCAATCCGGCAAGCCACTGAAAAAACAAGCATGTCAGGTCTTTGCAATCGCTGGCGTATGCCTTAATTCTGACAGATAACAATTCGGCCAGTCCGGGGAAGTTTGGATAGATGCTTTTTGCCGCGATCGATAAAACCGGAGTGAGACCGCTTCTCGCGCTGGGTCTGCTTGCGGCTGGGCTGAGCGGCTGCGCGCTGCGCCCGGCGCCCGACACGTTCGATCTGTCCGCACAGCCCGTCGTGACCTTCGATAGCCAGAAGGCGCTGCGCTCCCAGCTTCTGGTGCCGACGCCGTCGGCGATCCAGGTGCTCAACAATCGCGGCATCGTGGTGCGTCTCGGCGGCGCGGAACTGCGTTATCTTGCCGGGGCCCAGTGGAGCGACCAGCTTCCCGTTGTGATCCAGGCGCAGCTTGTGGCGGGCCTTGAGAACACCGGCCTGTTTTCCGGCGTCGGCATGCCGGGGCAGGGGCTTGCGATCGACTATCAGGTCGTGGTCGAGGTGCGCGAATTCGCGATCGATGCCGCAGAGCCGGGCTCCGCCAATGTCGAACTCTCGGTCAAGCTGCTGGACGACAGGACCGGCGTGGTGCGGGCGCAGAGGTTGTTCAAGGCAAGCGTTCCGGTCAGTTCCAGCGCCGCAAGCGGCGTTCTCGTGGCCGCACTCGACGACGCCTTTTCCAAGGTACAATCCGAAATCGTGAGCTGGATTGCCGCCACGCTCTGAGCGGCTGGTGCGCAAGTCTGTCTTCGCTAAGCTCACTGCCGTTAGGTTTTGTGTGAGGTGTTGGCAGCCATCAATCTCTCCCCTTGAGGGAGA
>NZ_DEPM01000140.1:0-4040 GCF_002358775.1 Martelella sp. UBA3392 | reverse complement strand
CAGGGGCAGAGAGGGGTGACCCCTTTCCGAGAGCACAGAGCCTGCGGTTTTTTAGGGCTTACGCCCTTTACCCCTCTCTGTCGCTTTCGCGACGTCTCCCCCTCAAGGGGGGAGATTGTGGGCTGAGAGCTCCGGTGGATCGCCGACGGTCTTATGACGGCTGGACTTCTTCAGAACCGCACAGCGCCGCGTTCGCCCAGAGCGCTTTCAGATCGCGTCGGTCCACTCCAGCAGCGCGGTGGCGACGGCGGGGAGGTCTTCCATGCGGTGGATCACCGTTTCGGCGCCGGCTTCCGTCAGCTTGTCGGCGTGGGTGGGCGTGGTGTGCGAGGCGCCGGTGAAACCGACGACGCGCATGCCGGCGGCCTTGGCGGCGGTCACGCCGTGGACCGAATCCTCGATCACCAGCGTGTTCTTCGGGTTTGCGCCCATTGTTTCCGCGCCATGGAGGAAGATGTCCGGCTTGGGTTTCACCCGGTCGGGGCCGAGGGTTTCGGCGGAAAAGATATTGGGCTCGAAGATATCGAGCTGTCCGGTCTTCTTCAGCATCATGCGGACGCGTTCGGGCGTCGAGTTGGAGCAGATGCAGCGCGGCTCGGAAAGCTGGGCGACGGCCTCGCGCACGCCGGGGATTGGCTGCAGCTCCCGCTTGATCCGCTCATCGAGCTTGACGATTGCCAGATCGAGAAGGGCGGCGGACAGCGGAATATTGGCTTCGCTTTCGACGGCGAGCAGAATGTTGCGCCAGGTCATGCCGGAAAAGCGTTCGCCGATCTCGCCGGCCGTGATCGGATAACCGGCATCGCTCAGAAGCCGCGCTTCGACTTCGGCGGCAAGAATTTCGGAATCGACCAGAACGCCGTCGCAGTCGAAGATGATGAGGTCGAAACGAGCCATTTCGTAATCCTGTAAAAAAGAGCGGGCGCGCCGCACATAAACCTGTTCGCGCGCGAGATCAAATCGCGTTGCCGGGGCGGGCTTCGATAAAACGCTCCACCAGTGTCTGAAGCGTGGCGGAAAACAGCGGCATTCCGCCGCTGCGCCAGCCGAGCGCGTTGAGCCGCGTCGTCGTCATGGCGCTCACAGCACTCTGGTCGGCGCGCGGCGGCAGGGGATGCGAGGATTGCAGCGCCGCCTTCAGCGGCGCGAGGATGGTATGGGTGTCGGTGACGATGTCGGATACATGAAACGCCTTGCCGGAAATTTTCGGGATCGGCGCGTCGAGCAGCGTCAGGATCGCGCCGGCGAGATCGCGGCCATGGACCTCGCTACCCGCACGGGCGGCGATTTCCTCACCGCTGGCATAGCGCTCGAACAGCTCTTCCCATTTGTTGGGCACAAGGTCGCCGTAGACGCCGGTCGCGCGCAGGTTCACCGGGATGAAGCCGGGGCGGGCGAGGGCGGAAAGCGCCTGCTCGACCTCCCATTTCGCCTTGCCGTAAAGGCTCTGCGGCTGGGGCGGGGTGGTTTCCGGCAGCGGCATGCCGACGGGATAGCCGTCAAACACCGCACGGCTCGACAGGAAGAAGGCATGCTTGACGCCGGCGCGGCATGCTGCCTCGAAAAGCGCGATGCTGCCCGCGACATTTGCTTTCAGGAAGCCATCGGGATCATCGCCTTCGCCGCCGCGATAGCGCCCGGGCGCATGGGAGAAGGCGGCGTGGATGAAGACGTCGATGCCTTTGAAAAAGTCGGTAGAGCCCGCCCCGCCGAGTTCGAGAGGCAGAAAGTTTACCGGCGCGGCGAACAGGTCGGGGGCGGGCGCGTTCCTGCCGGCCACGGTTACATCATGACCGGCCGCAAGGCATTCCTCGACGATGTAGCGCCCGACCAGCCCCGTCCCGCCGCTGACCAGAATGCGTTTCATTTGGGCTTCGTCGGATTTTCGAGCGTGGCGATATCGGGGATGCCGTCGCCGTCGAAATAGGCCCACCAGAGGTCGATCAGCGGCTTCAGCTGTTCGGCGCGCGGATGATCGTCCTCCCACGGCTTTTCATACTGGTAGTGCAGAACGCCGATATCGGACCAGTTCCACAGTTCCGGCATGTTGAACCAGACATATTGCAGCATGTTCATGAACACCGGCAGGCCGTGCCAGTCGGGGAAGAATTCCTGCAGGAAGGTCTGGTCGGTGCGCTTCCAGAAGGCCTCGGGCTGGTCGAGGGCCGCAAGCATGGCGGCGAAGGTCTCGACGTCCGGCCGCGCCACGAACACGCCGGAATTCATCCGGTGAAAATCGGCGAGACTTTCATAGACATTGGGGGCCGCGGAAAACTCCGGATAGAAGAACAGCTTGTCGATGTTCTTCAGCACCAGCGCATCGGCATCGATGAACACCGCTGCGTGATACTCGACCAGTTGCCACAGGCGCAGCTTGCAGAAATTATCGAGCGGGGTGTGGAAGCCGGGCTTGCGGCCCTTGGTGAAGGGGGCCTCGCCATGGATGTTCTTGCGCGCGTGGCGCTCGTTGAATTCATCAGACAGCGGCAGGTGGTCGACGCCGACCAGCCGGCAACCGAGATCGGCGAGGTGCTTCAATCCTTCCTCGGGCGCGCCGCCGGTATGCAGCACCACGACATCGGCGGGCGTACCGGTCAGGAAGATCGACCGCGCCAGCGCCAGGGCGCCCATGGCATAGTCATTGTTGGTGACCAGCGTGACGAAGGCGAACGGATATTTGGCGTCCACGCTGCGGTGGACGCCTTCATTTGCGGGATCGCTCATGGCCTCACGAGACCGACTTCAGCGACTTGCCTTCCGGATCGCGGTTGATCTTGGTCGCGATGTCCTTGGTCCAGGCGGAGACGGCCGGAACGCGTTTGCGATCAACGCGATAAGAGTATTTCTTCGCAATGTCGACGATCTCTCCAAGCAGGCCTTCCTTGAGCGTGGTCGGATTGAGGCCGAGCCCGAGGAACTTGTCGTTCTTGACGATCAGGTCGTTTTCCGGCGCTTCCTTGCGCGGGTTCGGCAGCCAGGCGATCTCGACGCCGGACATATCGGAGATCATCTTCGCCAGGTCGCGCACCCGGTGGGTCTCGGTCATCTGGTTGAAGATCTCGACCCGGGCGTTCTTTTCCGGCGGATTGTTGAGCGCCAGCTCGATGCAGCGCACCGAATCCTGAATGTGGATGAAGGCGCGGGTCTGGCCGCCGACGCCGTGGACGGTGAGCGGATAACCGATCGCGGCCTGGATCAGGAAGCGGTTCAGCACGGTGCCGTAGTCGCCGTCATAGTCGAAGCGGTTGATCAACTGTGTGTGGCGTTTGGTCTGCTCGGTGTGCGTGCCCCAGACGATGCCCTGATGCAGGTCGGTGATCCGCAGGCCGTCATTCTTGGCGTAGAAGGCGAACAGAAGCTGATCCAGGCACTTGGTCATGTGGTAGATCGAGCCGGGGTTCGACGGGTAGAGAATTTCCTGGGAAACCTTGTCGCCGGAATTGGTGGTGATATCGACCGGCAGATAGCCTTCGGGGATCGCAGCACCCACCGTCGAATAGCCGTAGACGCCCATCGTGCCGAGATGCACGACATGGGCGTCGAGGTCGATCTCGACCAGCGCATTCAGGAGGTTGTGGGTGGCGTTGACGTTGTTGTCGACCGTGTAGTTCTTGTGGCGGTCGGTCTTCATCGAATAGGGCGCGGCGCGCTGCTCGGCGAAATGAATGATCGCGTCCGGGCGCTCCTCGGCCAGCCACTGCTTCAGGATTTCATAATCCTTGGCGAGGTCGATGAGATGGAAATGGATGCGGCGGCCGGTCTCGGCATGCCAGATGCGGGTGCGTTCCTGGATCGAGTCCATCGGCGTCAGCGACTGGACGCCAAGTTCGGTGTCGATCCAGCGGCGCGACAGGTTGTCAACGATGTGAACTTCGTGTCCGGCATCCGACAAATGCAGCGACGTCGGCCATCCGACAAACCCGTCTCCGCCCATAACTGCGATCTTCATTGAGCCTCTCCGATCCATTTCAGCGATTCATCTCGTGCGTTAAACGCAATCAATATGACATAAATGCAATGGTTTTTTTACGCAATCTGCC
>NZ_DEPM01000210.1:0-6053 GCF_002358775.1 Martelella sp. UBA3392 | reverse complement strand
GCAATAGAGCATTTCGCGGACCTGAGGCGGTCCAGCTTGGCCGCGCCATGCTTCAGCGCGTCTCGACCACCTCGCCGAGCGTTTGCCCCGCAAGCTCTTCATCGGCGTCATTGGCGATATCGCCAAGCGACATGATGCCGGCGACCGCGCCCGCCTCGTCAACGACGACCAACCGGCGAATCTGCAGGTCGCCCATGCGGTGCGCCGCTTCCCGGACCGTTTGTTCGGGGCGACAGGTGGCGACGTCGCGTGTCATGATCGCGGCGATGGGCCCATCGGACACAGCGTTGGGAAGATAGCGCGTCACGATGTCCCGGTCGGTGACGATGCCGACAACCTTCTCCGCCTCGCAGATCACGACGGCGCCTATGCCGCACTCCTTCATGAGCGCCGCTACGGCCCGGACAGATGCCGCGGGACCCACGGTGGTCACGGGGCGGCGCATGATGGATTTGACAAACATCTCCAATCTCCACATCGGACACTTGACGAAGAGGCGTCGAAACCGCCTCCAATCCTGATTGCCGGCATTGCATTGCGGGCCTTGTCTACTGTTAACGCAACCAACGCCGAAACGGTTCATTTGGTTTCGATTTCAGCCCGAAGGGCTCTACCCGTGCCGGTCAGTATCCTTATCCGCCGCGCCGTTTGGTGCGATGCGATTTCAACGCCTCGAAACCGATGATGACATCAAGCAGTTCGGTGGTGATCTCGCTCTGCCGCAACTGCCGCATCTCGCCAGCCAGCTCCTCTCGGCGGTCATCGATCGCGCGTTCGGCCTGCTGCATGCGGGCCAGACGCGCGGCGTTTTCGGTTACCAGCGCCTCGGCCGCTGCGAGAAAGAGTTCGGTGAAAAGAAAACTTCGCACAAGGGCGGCGAGCATATGCCCGGGCGGGAGAGAAAAGGTCGGCAGGCTGCGCGATGCCCAGGGGCGCGCAGCCAGCGCCCCGGTCATGGCCGGGTCGAGCGGCAGCAGCCTGCGCGTCACCGGCGCCTGCCGGCCATGCTCGACCCGCTGCATGAACACCAGCGACACCGTCATGCCGGAACCGCCCCTAGCGCCCTGGATATCGTCGATGAGGGTGATCAGCCTTCCGGCAAGCCGGCCCAGCCCATCGACATTCGCCGGCGGCAGAAGCGCGGTATCGGCAGCGATACCCTGCCCCGCCAGCGCGTCCTCCAACTGCGCGCCGATACAGATCACCCGTGTCGGGGCGTCATCGCCCGGGCCGCGCTGAACCTCTTCAGCCAGCAATTCATTGTAATTGCCGCAAAGCCCGTGATCGGAGCCGAAGGCGATCGTGACCCGCTCCGCGGCGTTTTCGGAAACCTCGGGCAAAGGTCCCTCGACGGTGATGAACGCGTGCAGACCGTCCAGAACCGTGGCGCGATAGGCCTCGATGGCGTGCGCGGCCTGCTCGTAAGGCGCAGCGTTGATCGCCGACATCGTCTTCATCGTGCGCACGATACCGCGAATGCTGTCCATGGTTTCGGCGCGGCGGGTGAGAAGCTCAAGCGTCTGCGTCATCGCCTTTTCCCATCGCTTCGACAGCTTGGCGCGCCCTGGCCGTGACGCCCGCGCGAACCTCGTCCGTCAGGGCCTCGTCGGCTTCGAGGCTTGCCGCAAGTCCGGCATCGTCCTCGCGCACGGCGCGGCGGATCGCCGCCATTGCAAGCAGCGTATGCACCTCGTCCATTCCGTCCAGCAGCCCCTCCATCGCGGCAAGCAGGATGGCAAGCTGTTCGGCTGCCGGCATCGGATCGCGCTCGGGCTGGCGCAGCGCCGCGCGCACCGCCGCCCCGCGCGCCAGACGCGCGCGCGTATCCTCGTCCAGCCGCGTGCCGAAGCGGGCGAATTCCTCAAGCTCCTCGAATTGCGACAGCGTGACGCGCAGATTGCCCGCGACCGCGCGAAAGGCCCGCGCCTGCGCCTTGCCGCCGACGCGGCTGACCGACACGCCGAGATCGACCGCCGGGAACTGGTTGCGCCGCACAAGGCGCGGCGAGAGATAGATCTGCCCGTCGGTGATCGAGATCAGGTTGGTCGGGATATAGGCCGAAAGGTTCTCGGCCTGCGTCTCGACCACCGGCAGGGCGGTGATCGACCCGCGCCCCTCGCCGAACTGGCCGGCGCGCTCCAGAAGCCGGGCATGGATGAAGAAGATGTCGCCGGGAAAAGCCTCGCGCCCCGGCGGGCGGCGCAACAGAAGCGACAGCTCGCGATAGGCGCGGGCGTGATGGGTCAGGTCGTCCAGCACCAGAAGCACGTCCTGCCCCCTGGCCGCAAACGCTTCGGCTATCGCCATCGCGGCATAGGGCGCGACATAGACCAGGCCCGGCGCATCCTCGTCGCCCGCCGCCATGATGACGGTGCGCTCCATCATGCCGCCCTCGCGGATCGCGCCGATGACCTTGGCGACGGCATCGCCCCTTTGGCCGATCGCGCAATAGATGCAATGCACCCCGGTCGTGCGCTGGTTGAGGATTGCATCCACCGCGATCGAGGTCTTGCCGGTCTGCCGGTCGCCGATGATCAGTTCCCGCTGGCCCATGCCGACGGGCACCGCCGCGTCCACCGCCTTCAGCCCGGTGGCGAGCGGTCGCGACACCGCCCGCCGGTCGAGAATTCCCGCCGCCGGCCATTCTATGGGGCGGTGATGGTTCGTTTCGATCGGCCCCTGACCGTCCCGCGGCCGACCGATCGGATCGACGACCCGCCCCAGAAGCGGCGCGCCGACCGGCACGCTCACCACCTGGCGGGTACGCCGCACCGTCTCTCCCGGCGTCAGGCGCTCCGTCGGGCCGAGCAGAACGACCCCCAGCCGGCCCGGCTCCAGATCGAACACGATGCCCTTCACGCCCGAGGCGAATTCCAGCACTTCATCGGCCAGCGCCGAGCCAAGACCGGTGACGATCGCGACGCCATCGGCGGCCTCCTCCAGACGACCCATCTCGCTGACGCGCGGAGACGGCGCGGGCGCATCTAGGAGTTTGCGAAGCAACGCGCCCGCACCGGTTTCGGCAGCGCCTTCATCCGTCATCGCGTGCGCTCCCGGCCGGAAAATCGTCCATTGCCTTGTCGAGCATCGCCTCGAGGTCCTCGAGATAGTCGCTGATCGTCCAGTCTATCTGCACGCTGCCCAGCTTCAGGCTGAGGCCCGGCGACCGCGTCTCATCGGTCTCGAAACTGAGCTGCGCGCCCGGCGCAAGCCTGTCCAGCGCATCGCGCAGGCCGGCGCGCACATCCTCGGGCAGCGGATCGCGGGTCACTGCCACCGCCTGTTGAGGCTCGCCATGCAGCTTGTCGGCCACCTCGGGCAGGCGCGCAACGGCGCGGGCCACGATACGGCTTTCCAGCGTCTCGTCGGCGAGGTCCGTCAGCGCCTTTCGGGTCAGCGACAACAGCGCCTCGGCGCCGGTTTTCTGCAGCTCGGCCCGATAGACGCGCGCATCCTCGGCGCGTTGCGCGGCCCGCTCCGCCTGTTCGCGGTCGATTTTCTGGCGGGCCTCGGCCAGCATTTCGCGACGCTCCTTCTCGGCCTCCTGCCGGGCTGCTTCCAGCGTTTCGGCGCGGCTGGCCTGCAACGCCTCGATCCGCGCCTCATACTCGGCCTTCTGCTTCTCAGCCGCTGCCTCGACCCGGGCGGCCTCGCCCATGCGCGTGGAGATTTCCCGCTCGCGCGCGTCGATACCATCGAGAATGGGCCGGTACAGGAACCGCTTCAGCAGCCAGACGAGGACCAGGAAATTGCCGATCTGCGCGCCGACCGTGATCCAGTCGATCGACATGGCGTCAGCTCCCGGTCCCGCGCGCCGCCGCCTCAAGCGCCGCGTTCCAGAACGGGTTGGCGAACAGCAGGATCATGGCGACGACGAAACAATAGATGGCCGTCGATTCGATCATCGCGAGACTGACGAACAGGGTGCGCGACAGGGTCGATGCGGCATCGGGCTGCTGCGCGATGGCGCTGAGAGCGGTCGAGGCGGCGCGCCCTTCGCCCAAAGCGGGTCCGAGCGCGCCGAACGAGACCGTCAGTCCGGCGGTCAGGATCGAGATGAAGGCGATGATGGAAAGGTCAGTCATGGGGCATGTCCTTGTTGTCGTCGGCGGCATCGGAAACGGCGGTGGCCGAGGAAATGTAGACGGTCGCCAGAACGGCGAAGATGTAGGCCTGGATGACGCCCGTGAGCAGGCCGAGCATGTCCATCACCACCGGAAAGAAGAACGGCGCGATGGACAGCAGAATGGCGGCGATGACGGCGCCGCTCATGATGTTGCCGTAAAGGCGGATGGCGAGCGAAACCCCGCGCGAGGCCTCGCTGACGACGTTGAACGGCAGCATGATGATCGATGGCTCGGCATAGGTCTTCAGGTAGCCGCCAAGCCCCCGGCTGCCGATGCCGAAGACCGGAACCGCCACCAGCACGGAGATTGACAGCGCCACCGTGGTCGAAAGCGACGCCGTCGGCGTGTCGAAACCGGGCACGACCATGAGAAGGTTCGCGGTCACGATGAACAGGAACAGCGTGCCGACGAAATAGAGAATGCGCGGGTCGCGTCGCTGCGTCACCTCGGCGATCTGGCCGACGATGCCGCTGACGATGACCTCGAGCGCGGTGCGCCAGCGGCTCGGCGGCACATCCGGGCGCAGCCGGCGCGTGACCAGCGCCGACGCTCCGACAAGCAACGCCATGATGATCCATGTGTTGACGACCGTGGCGTTGATGCCGATGCCGAGGATGATGAAGACGATCGTATCGTCGGGCGTCAGTTGCATCTCGGCGCCTCGCTCGATCGCACCACCGCCACAATGATCGTCCGCGTGAGGAGAAAGCCGATGGCGAAGGCTGCGATCGCCTGGAGGCCCAGCCCCGCGACCCACCAGCCAAGCCCGAGCAACGCCGCCATGCGCAGCGCCGCGCTGAGAAACAGCACCAGCGCCGGGCTCTGCCGGCGCAGGGCAAACCGGATGCCGAGCGCCAAGCCGCCGAGAAACAGGGCAGCCGCCACGGCGCCGGCCAGAAAGCCCGGCGCAACCAATGTCCAGTCAAGAGCGATCATCGTCATTTCCTTCCTTCAAGACCCAGCCCCATGCAATGAACACGCCAACGACAACGCCGCCGAGCAGCAGTGCCAGCGTCCAGGAAAAACCCTGCGGCGCAACGCGATCCAGCCAGAGGCCCAGCAGCGCGCCGCCCACCGTCGGCACGGCAACCGACCAGCCGATCATGCCGAAGGTTCCAAAGCCCCTGAGCGGGCTCGGGCCCGGCTTGTCGCGCGCGTTCTTCATCCGGCCGGCACGGCGGCCGATCTCGCTGGCGGCGCGGTCGTCCTCGTCGTTCATGGCTGCATCTTCCTCAGGCTGGCGAAGCGGCGCACCATTTCGGCCTCGAGCCGCGACAGGGCGGTGCGCGCCACGCGCTCCTCGTCCTCGATTTCGGCGAAGCTGCGAACCACGCGCGCGCGCAGGCTGTCCAGATCGTCGCTCTCGATCCCGCGGCGCACCGCGACGTCGACGGCGTGCCCCTTCTTGACCAGAAGCCCTTCATCGATGCCGAAGAACCGTTCCCGCCCGTCCGGCTCGCTCAGCAGGAGAACCGAGGGCACCAGGGCCGTGACGAAATCCACATGGTTGGGCAGAATGCCGAAGCCCCCATCCTCCGCCTCCGCCCTGAGGCGCGTGGCCGCGCCGTCAAACAGCACACTGGAGGGCAGGCGCAGGTGAACCTGCATTTGCGAGGCCGTGCTCATGCCGCCGCCTCCCCGAGCTCGTTCAGGCTGCCGATCATGTAATAGGCGCTTTCCGGGCGGTCGAAACTCGTTTCCGACAGGATCGCCTCGCAGCCATCCAGCGTCTCGGCGATGGAAACGAGCCTGCCCGTGGTGCCGGCGGAAGCGCCGACGGTGAAGAAAGGCTGGGTGAGAAAGCGCTCGAGCCGCCGGGCGCGGGCGACGACGGCGCGATCATGGGCCGACAGCTCCTCGATGCCGAGCATGGCGATGATGTCGCGCAGGTCCTCGTATTCCGCGAGCGTCCGGCGCACCGCGCGG
>NZ_DEPM01000289.1:0-5433 GCF_002358775.1 Martelella sp. UBA3392 | reverse complement strand
GCCGTGACGAATTTGAGATTGTAATCCCACGCCTTGCCGTTCTTGGCCATGCTTACGGGCTGGCCGAGCAGAGAGGCAACGTCGTTCCGCGAAGCGCCGAGCTGGATCTCGCGGACACGATCGACGGTGACGGGCTTGCCGGGGCGGACAAAATAGGCGTCGAGTTCGGTCAGCGCCGGCGACACGCTGTCAAACCGCATGTTCGGATTATGGACATTCAGCATGCCCGCGCTGGCGGCACCGGCGGACAGAACGCCCGTGAGGACGGCGATGGATATGGTCTTCAGCATTTCTCTCTCCTTCAGTTTCATTGACATCGTTTCGCCCTGACGGGCCCTTCATGCGATCAGCGCTCCCTGAGAGCCTCCCGGCCCCGATTGAGCGGCTTGATGAGATAGTCCCAGACGGTCTTTTCGCCCGTCTTGATATCGACGGTCGCGATCATGCCGGGGGAAATGGGAAACCGCTTGCCGGCCGCATTCACCAGCGCATCCGAGGCGGTGCGGATATAGACCCGGTAATAGAGGTTTTCCGGGTTGATCTCGTCGCGGATCGTGTCCGGCGAGATGTTCTCGACGGTGCCGTCAAGTCCGCCATAGACCGAGTAATCATAGGCGGTGATTTTCACCAGCGCGTCCTGGCCGGGATGAATGAAGGCGATATCGCGCGGGGAAACCCGGGCCTCGATCAAGAGCTGGTCGTTGAGCGGCACGATCGTCATCACCGCGCCGTTCGGCGAAATCACGCCGCCGATCGTCGTCACCGCCACATCCTTGATCACGCCATGAACCGGGGAGCGGATCGTGGTGTGGGAAATCGTGTCCTCAAGCCCGTTGAGCGTGGACAGCAGCGACTGCACTTCCGCCTGCGCCTCGGCCAGCTTCTCGCCGGTCTCGATGACATATTTGGAGCGCATGTCGTCCATTCTGAGCTTGATGTCGCCGCGGTCGCGCTTGAGCTTGATCAGTTCGACCTTGCTCGCCGCCCCGGTCGCCAGCAGCGGCGTGGTCAGGCGAAGCTGCTCCTCGAGCAGCGCCATGTCGGCCTCCATATCGGCGATGGATTCGTGGTAGCTTTCCGTCCGGGCCGTAAACAGCGCCTGCTCCGAGGCTCTGAGCTCGGGATAGTCGTCGAGCGCCGCCGGAAAGGTCACGGCATCCGCGCCCGTGACTTCCGCCTGCAGCCGCGCGGCCTGGGCCAGCGAAGCGCGATAGCGCGCCGCCGTCTCGTCATATTCGGACTGGGCGCGGGTCGGGTCGAGCCGCGCCAGCACCTGACCCTTGTCGACGATCTCGCCGGCGCTGACATCGAGCTCGGCCAGAATGCCGCCATCGAAGGACTGGATCACCTGTTCATGCGAGAGCGGCACCACCGTGCCGGGTCCCGACGACACCTCCTCCACCGAGAAGGAGTAGGCCCAGACGAAGAAGGCCGCGAGAACCAGGAACAGCGCCAGCACGACCCTGTTCGCGCCGCTGGCGGAAATATCGTCGCCCTCGATCAGGCTGTCATAGGAAGCGGCGCTCATTGAACCTTTACCTCGCGCTTCCTGCCGGCCAAGGCCTCGCCCTTGCGCAGGCGCGTCAGAATCGTGTCGCGCGGCCCGTCCATGATGATCTTGCCGTTGGACACGACCAGCAGCCGGTCCACCAGCGCCAGGATTGACGGCTTGTGGGTGGCGACCACCAGCGTGGTTTCCCCTGCCAGCTCCGAAAGCGCGGAAAGCACTTTCTGCTCCGCGGTCTCATCAAGAGCGGCCGTCGGCTCGTCGAGCAGGATCACGGAGGGTTCGCGCAACAGCAGGCGCGACAGTATGATGGCCTGGCGCTGGCCGCCGGAAAGGCCGATGCCGCCCTCCTGGATCTGCCGGTCGAGCCCCTCGGGCATGGCGCGGATGAACTCCCAAGCACCGGTGCGCTCAAGGGCGGCGATCACTTCCTCGTCGCGGGCATTGGGCGCGCCGAGGCAGAGATTTTCGCGGATCGTGCCGTAGAACAGCCGGGCGTTCTGGCCGGCAAGGCCGATATGACGGCGCAAATCGGCCGGATCGACATGGGTAATGTTGACGCCATCGACCAGCACCGTGCCCGAGCGCGCTTCCATCAGCCCCGAAAGCCCCTGCAGCAGGGTCGACTTGCCGGCGCCGTTGCGGCCGATGATTCCGACCTTCGAGCCCGCCGCGATCTTCAGACGCTCGACGGTGAGCACCGGCTCCTTTTCATAGGCAAAGACCGCATTCGCGAACTGAAATTCGCCCTTGATCACCGGCTTGTGGATGCGTTTGGCATTCTCGGGATGGTCGACCGGCAGCGTCATGATCTTGTCGAGGCTTTCGCCGGCGATCTTGGCCTGCTGCCAGCGGTTGAGGATCTGCGCCACGCCGGCGAGCGGCGCCAGCATGCGGGTCGACAGCATGGCGGCGGCAACCAGCGCGCCCGTCGTCATGTCGCCGAACATCACCGCCGGCGCGCCGGCCGCGACCACGGCGATATAGACCATACCCTGCACCGTCTGCGTCCAGTTGCCGAGCGTGCCGACGAGATCGCGCAGCTTCATGCCACTGTCGGCATTGACGGCGTTGTAATGGTTCCAGTGGTTCTGGAACCGGTCCTCGGCCTGCAGCAGCTTGATATCGTCCAGCCCCTGCACGGCCTCGACAAGCATGGCGTTGCGCAGCGCGGATTCGCGCATATTGGCCTTGGCCAGCGTGCGCAACCGGCCCTGCGCCAGAACGCCGGGCAGGATCAAGAGCAGCACGGCCACCGCCGGAACCCAGACCAGGTTGCCCGCAACCCACCAGAAGATGAGGCAGAACAGCAGAAAGAACGGGATATCCGCGATCGCCGAGACGGCCGACGAGGTCATCATCTCGCGCACATGTTCGAGTTCGCGAAGCTGCGCGATGAAGGTGCCGGTCGCCTGCGGGCGGGCACTGTTCTTGACGCGCAGCGCATGACCGAAGACCTTGTCGGATATGCGCAGATCGGCCCGTTTGCCGATCACGTCGGTGATCTTCATGCGCATCTGGCGCATGACGAAGGCGAATATCACCGCGATGAGCGCGCCGCCGCCGAGCACGAACAGCGTCGGATAGGATTGCGCCGGCACCACGCGGTCATAGACCTGCATGGAGAAGATGACGCTGGCGAGCGCGAGGATATTGGCAGCAAGCGAGGCCAGCATGATGAACACATAGGGCCTGAGATCGGCAAGGACGATCGATCTCATCCAGTGTTTGCGGAACGGCTCGATATAATTGTCGATCCGCCCATCCGGCATGCCGCCGGCCGGCCGGATCACCGCCACCAGTTCGACCCTGTCCCGGATCCCGGCAATCTTGATATCCGATGTCAGCCCGCCATCGCCGGAAAAGCCGAGCGTCAGCCGGTCGCCATTGCGCCGTGTTGCGACGGCAACCTCGCCATCCTTCAAAACCAGAACGACCGGCAGCCGCATATCGTTGATCTTGCGAAGATCGGTGCTGATGAAGCGGATCGCGAGCCCGGCCTGGCGGGCAAGCTTGCCGAAACTTCTCTTGCGGTCGCCGCTGTTATCCCAGGCATCGACGAGCCGAAGCTGCTCGGGCGAGCAGTCGATCCGGTAATGGCCGGCAACCGTCAGCAGGGCCTCGATCCAACGGGCCGAAACGGTACCGGTCGAAAGCTCGATCTCTTCGCCGCTCTCGCGATTTCTGTTGATGTGGATATTCATGGCTGCGCCAGACTTATTGCAAAAAGGGGTCTAGCAGCCGGGGCAGAGCCCCGGCTGTCAATCGTGCTTCATGGGTACAGATGGGGGGCTCAGCCCACCATCATGGCGTGATCTTCCAGCTCGTTGAGATCGATGTTGGGCGTGCCCGGATCGCTGAAGCTCTGCGAGTCATTTGCCGCCGTGCTATCCGCGTGCTTTTCCTCGGGCAGATAGGCCTCGAGGCTTTCGACATTGTCCTCATAGACAAGGTCGGCCACGTTGATATCGTTATCGGCGGCCGGATGATCGCCGCTGGCGTCATCGTCCTCGGCCGAGGCTTCGTCGATCGATGCAAGGCCCAGCGTTTCCGCGTGGAACGCGCCTTGACCCGCGGCATCGCCGCTGTCTTCCGCATTGTCGGTGTCGATCGCCATGCGCGCGGCAGACGATGTGGCGCCGGCGTTGTCCTCATGCACGTCGATCTTCAGCGAGGCTTCGCTGGTGTCACCGCTGTCATCGGTGAGAACGTAGCGGAAGTTTTCCTCGCCCATGCCCGTGTCGGGCCCGGCCGTGTAGGTCCAGTCGCCGGTTTCGAAGTCGAAGACGAGCCTGCCGCCCTGATCGGTTTCCACGTTGAGGATCGAGCCGTTGCCTACCGCATCGCCATGACTGTCGGAGATCCCGTTCAGATCATAGGTGTAGGTCTCGCCATCGACATCGATCGAGAGGATGCGGCCGCCATCGATGCCGAGAAGATCGTCATCCGCGGTACCGGCGACGCCGTCGGCGCCGTTCAGCACGTTGCCGGAGACATCCACTTCCTTGAGGACATCGAGCAATTCGTCCACCAGATCGTCGAAGTTGGCCACCTGGACGACATGGTTGTCGCCGTCGGCTTCATCGACATCCTGCAGCCGGGGCACCGTGACGCCCTGTCCGATGCCAACCGTCTGGACATCGATTTTGTTGTCAGCAACGAAATCATTCCATGCAGTCTGGGTGGCGCTCTGCAACGAATGCTCGATATTGCCGTTGCCGTCGGTTTCATACTGACGGGTCGGCTCGCCATCGCTCATGAAGAAGACGCGATTATTGTAACCGTCGATAGGCTGATAGGACTCCATCGTCTCGTTGACGGCCGCCGTGTAGTTGGTCTGGCCGTTATAGGGACGCTGTGAATCCCAGGCATCGACCTGCGCCGCGAATTCGGCATAGCTGCTGAAGGATGCCGTCGAACTGGCGTCAGAAGAAAACGCCACGAGCTGGATCTGTACATCGCCTGTCGTGCCTTCGAAGAAGGCCTGACCGGCAGCTTTGACGGCCTCCAGCATCTGGTGGGCTTCGGTGTTGTCCACACTCCCGCTGAAATCGAGTACGAAGGCGATGTTGAAGTTCTCGTCGCTGATGAAGTCATCGCCGGCAAGCTGCAGGCTGATATCGTCCTCGTATGCGAGCGGCGCATTGCGCTCAAATGCCTGGGTATCCGCGCCCTCAGAGCCGAGATTGCCGACCTTGTCGGTATAGCTCTCGTCGGCAACCGTGACGGTCAGGTCACCGCCGGCCTTTTCAGGCGTCACCCTTGCAGTCCAGGTGTGACCGTCAACCTGCTGCAGGTTCGACAGCGTACCGTTGTTGACACTGATGTCGGAGGCGTCGAAACCGTCGACGTCTTCGGAGAAAGTAAAGGTGACGTCACCGCCCAGACCGTTATCGTCGATATCGATATCGACCACGACGGAGGGG
>NZ_DEPM01000288.1:0-9912 GCF_002358775.1 Martelella sp. UBA3392 | reverse complement strand
TTACAATCTCAAATTCGTCACGGCGGAGGACGGCGAGATCGTCTGCCAGTACAAGGTGCTGTTCGGCAATGGCAACGCGGTTGAAGAAACCGTATGGCGTCGCCCGCAGTGCAGAGACCTCGTGATCGGTCGCAACTAAGTTGTGGATAACGAATCAATCGGTTATGTTGAATCATAACTGATTCGTTCTTCTCCCGCAGCAATCTGTGCGTGCGTTGTCCGCTCGGGAACAAAGCAGTCCTGGGAGGCCGGTTTTGGGCGCTTTCTCAAGACCGCATAGCATGGAACCGCGGTGACACAATATATTATGCACTGTGCGGCTCCCGCCGCACGGCGTCTGTTGCTCGCACTTTGCGTCGGCGTTGCCGGTTGCTCGACAAGTGGGGCTGGACGACCCTCCGTATCGTTCGAAGACAGGACCGGATCGATCCAGCAGGAGCGGCCGGAAATCGACAAGCCTGCGGACCTGACGGCGGCCGGCCAGAGCATTGACGGTCTGGTGCAGGTGGCGCTGTACCAGAGTCCGGCGATGATCGAGAGCGCCGCCACCATTCGCCAGGCAACAGGCAATATCGATGTCGCCAAGGGCGGCTACCTGCCGACGGTCAGCGGCGGCGTGACCGGTGGCGTCGGCGATGCCGACGATCCGTCCTTCGTGCTTTCGGCCAACCAGTTGCTTTTCGATTTCGGCAGGACAGACCGCGAGGTGGCGCGCGCCGACCTTTCCGCGCAGGAAGCCGTGCTGGAGTTTCAGGCCAATGCCGATCAGGTGTTGATGGACGTGCTGACCGCCTACGCCGAATTCAGCCGCTACCGCAGCAATGTCAAAATAGACCAGGAACGGGTCAAGCGGCTCGGCGAGTTGAGCAATCTGATCGGCCAGCGCGCATCGGCCGGCGCCACCACCCAGCCGGATGTGCTGGCGGCGCAAAACAGCCTGGAGAAGGCGCGTCACGATCTGCTCGAAATGCAATCCGAGCGCGACCGGGCCGCCAATCAGCTTCGTGAATATTCGGGGCCCTTCGCCATCGATCTCAATGTGGACTTGGAGAAGGTCCCAGGAGCCTGCACGCCGGCGCCGACGGTGCCCGATACGCTTCCGGACGTGGCGCTGGCGCATCTGGAAATCGCCCAGGCCCAGCTCGAATATGAAGACGCCCAGAAGGCGCGACTGCCCGGCGTCTCGGCCGAGGCCTATGGCCGCCAGCCGCTTTATGATGATGGCTTCAGGGTGGGGATCAATTTCAACGTGCTGCCGACGCTGTGGCAGGGGGGCGCGATCGAAGCGGCGAGAAGGGCTGCCGAGGACGCTCTTGCCGCCGCGAAGGCGCGCCTCGACAAGGTGCGCCAGACCGCCTCGCTCGATGCGCTTGACGCCGGAACGGCCATGACCAACGCCCGTCAGTTGATTGCATCCGCGAACACCCAGACGAAATTGCTCGATCAGACACGGGCGCTTTACCGCAGCCAGTATTTCGATCTCGGCACCCGCAACCTCAACGATCTGCTGGATGCGGAGGAGGATTACTACAACGCCCTGATCGAGCGCAGCGACAGCGAGCGCGACCTCGACATCGCACTGTTGCAATGCCATCTCACCGGCGGCACGCTCCGCTCCGCTCTCGGCCTGTCCAATGTGACGCTGTACGGCTATCCCATCGACAGTTTCGGCGTCGATGTCGGTGAGGAGGAGGCGGCTGCGTCGGAAAAAGCGGAAGAACCCTCGCAACCCGGGTCGCTTCCGGTAACAAATGCGATCGGAAGTAAGACACTTTTTCCCGAGGCGGGTTAGCGAAAGGTGCCAGGCGTCTATGCCGGGCAACTGTCTTCGGATAGAAAGTCCGCAACGATCATATTGAAAATCTCCGGCTTTTCCATGTGCACGTTATGCGCCGCGCCGGGCACGACGGCGAGGCGGCAGCCGGGGATGGTTTTCCAGAGCGTTTCCGGCTGGCTCCAGCCATAGGAGCAGTCGCCATCGCCCCAGACGACGAGCGTCGGCATGTCAAAATGCTTGAGCGCCGCGGTGCCGTCCCAATGCTCCCAGGCGGTGAGGCTGGCGAGTGCCGCCTGTAGGCTGGCGCGCGCGCCTTCGGCGAGGCAGACGGCATAACCTTCCGCGTCGGCGCCCTTCATGAACCATGTCGCGGCGATGCGGGCGGCGGTCGCCGCCAGCCCCTCCGAGCGGATGCGCCGGCGGGAGGTTTCGATCGTCTCGAACCGGTTCGGCAGAACGCCCACCGGTCCCGTGCCATAGAGAACGAGCTTTTCGATCCGCTCCGGCGCCATTGCCGCCATCTGCTGCACCACCATGCCGCCCATGGAATGGCCGAGCAGGCGGAAGCGATCGATGCCGAGGGCATCCAGCGTCTCGAATACCAGCCGGGCGTGCCCTTCAATGCTTTCGGGCGCTTGGAGATGGCTGCTCGCGCCGAAGCCGGCAAGGTTTGGCGCGATGCAGCGGAAGCGCGCGGCGAAGGCTGCGAACTGGCCGTCCCACATGCCCGCGCCGCCGAGATAGCCATGCACCAGCACCAGCGCGGGGCCTTCGCCCTCGTCTCGGCAGATGAGCGGACCCACCCCGTTCACTCGACCGCCGAGAGGTCGAAATTCTCGCCGGGGAAATATTTCGCCAGCCGGATATCGGCGGTGCGGGCGTGGCCTTCCATGCCCTCAAGCCGCGAGATCCGCGCGGTGGCGAGCGCCACCGGCTTCGAGGCGTCCCGGCTTGAACGCTGCCAGGTCACCACCTTCAGGAACTTGTGCACCGAAAGCCCACCGGTATAGCGCGCCGCGCCCGATGTCGGCAGCACATGATTGGTGCCGGCGGCCTTGTCGCCATAGGCCACGGTGGTCTCCTCGCCGAGGAACAGCGAGCCGTAGCATTTCAGCCGGGCAAGCCACCAGTCGAGGTTCTCGGCCTGCACGCTCAGATGTTCCGGCGCGTAGTCGTCGGCGGTGGCGGCGACCTCTTCACGGGTATCGCAGACGATCACCTCGGCATAGTCGCGCCAGGCGGCCTCGGCACTCGCCCGGTTCGGCTCCGGCAGGGCGTCGATCAGGCCGGGGGCGAGTGCCATCACCTTCTCGGCAAGCGCCGCGCTGTCTGTCACCAGCCAGACCGGGGAATTATAGCCGTGCTCGGCCTGGCCGACGAGATCGGCCGTGACGATTTTCGGATCGGCGTTGGCATCCGCGATCACCAGGCTGTCGGTGGGGCCCGCGAACATGTCGATGCCGACGCGGCCAAACAGGATGCGCTTGGCTTCCGCGACGAACTGGTTGCCGGGACCGACCAGAATATCGGCCTTCGGCTGGCCGAACAGGCCGAACGCCATCGACGCCACGCCCTGCACGCCGCCCATGGCGAGAATGCTGTCTGCGCCGCATAGATCGGCGGTATAGAGAATGGCGGGATGGACGCCGGTTTCCGGCCGGGGCGGCGAGGCGACGGTGATGTGCTGGCAGCCAGCGACCCTGGCCGTCGTCACCGTCATGATCGCCGAGGCGACATGGCTGTAGCGCCCGCCCGGCACATAGCAGCCGGCGGCCTGGCATGGGATGATCTTCTGGCCGGCGAAGAAACCGGGCGCGATCTCGATTTCGGTCTCGCTCAGCGTCGCCTTCTGGGCCTCCGCGAATTTGCGGATATTGTCATGGGCGAAACGTATATCGTCCTTCAGCTTCTGCGGCAGGCTGGCCGCGGCCGCCTCGATCTCCGCGCGGGTGACGACGTTATTGCCATGATAGCGGTCGAATTTCTCGGCATAGGCTTTCGCCGCAGCCTCGCCGCCGGCCTCGATCTCGTCGAGAATGCCCTGGACGATCCCGGTCACGGCGGCGGCATCGCTTTCAGCGGTCTTGAGCGCCTTTTTCAGATATGTACGCGGCACGAAACACCCCCTTCACGTCGGGATATTGCAGGAAACGGAAACAGGGCAGGGCGGTCAGGCCTTGCCCTTCCATGGCACCAGCCTGCGCTCGAGAAAGCGCATCAGCATGTCGAAGGCATAGGCGATGGCGGCGATCACGATGATGCCCATGATCACCGTCGGGGTCTGCAGAAACTGCGAGGCCGACAGCACCATATAGCCGATGCCCTTGGTGGCGGCGACCATTTCGGCGGCCACCAGCGTGGTCCAGCCGAAGCCGATGCCGATGCGCATGGCGGTCAGGATTTCCGGCAGGGCGGACGGCAGGATCACGTAGCGCATCACCTTCCAGCGGCTGGCGCCGAAGGAATAGGCGGCATGGATCTGCTCGATCGCCGCCGATTTGACCCCGGAACGGGCGCCGAGCGCCACCGGCGCGAACACCGACAGGAAGATCAGCAGCACCTTGGAGGTCTCGCCAATGCCGAACCAGATGATCATCAGCGGCAGATAGGCAAGCGGCGGGATCGGGCGGTAGAATTCGATCGGCGGATCGAAAATGCCACGCACCAGCGGGCTCATGCCCATGGCAAGCCCCAGCGGTATGCCAATCACGCAGGCCAGAAGAAAAGCGCTGAACACGCGGGCGGCGGAAATCAGGATATGGACGTAGAGCGGCGTGCCGGTGAAACCGTTCTGCATCGTGTCGAAGAACTTCGCCACGATCGCCACCGGCGACGGTACGAATAGCGGCTTTACCAGCCCGAGCGCGGTGACAGCCCACCAGATCCCGATCAGGACGAGGATGGTGACGAAGCTGAGGATCATCGTGTCGCCATAGCCCGGCACGCCGTAGGTCTCGCCCGGCCGCGTCGCCCGCCCCTTGGCAAGGCGCGCGATGAGGCCGCCGCTTTTCCTGCGCGGCGCGGGCGCTTCGGTCTCCGCCGGCTTGGTCTTGGTGATATCGCTCATGCCGCGTCTTCCTCATCGGCGAAGATGATGGACAGCACCTCCTCGCGCAGTTTGATGAATTCCGGCGAGGCCTTGACCTCGCGCGCTTTGGCACCCTCAATGAACTGGCGGGAAAAGGGCAGGTCGAAGCGGTGGGTGATGCGGCCGGGGCGCGGCGACATCACGATCAGCTTCGTGCCCATGAAGAGCGCTTCCTCGACGCTATGGGTAATGAAGAACACAGTCTTTCTGGTGTTGTCCCAGATTTTCAGAATGAGTTCCTGGGCCTTTTCGCGGGTCAGCGCATCGAGCGCGCCCAGCGGCTCGTCCATCAGCAATACGCGCGGGTCACAGGTCAGCGCCCGGGCAATGCCGATGCGCTGCTGCATGCCGCCCGACAGCGCATAGATCGGGGAATCCTCGAAGCCTGTAAGGCCGAGCAGCGCGATGAATTTTTCGGCGATCTGGTCGCGCTCGGCCTTGGGGCGGCCCTGCAGCTTCAGCCCGAAGGCGACGTTTTCGCGCACTGTCAGCCACGGCATCAGCGCGTGTTTCTGGAACACCACCGAGCGGTCGGCGCCGGGGCCCTCGACCTTGTGGCCGTCGAGCAGAATCTCGCCGCTGGTCGGCGACAGGAAACCCGCGATGAGATTGAGGAGCGTCGATTTTCCGCAGCCCGAAGCGCCCAGCGCCACGACGAAATCGCCCTCGCCAAGCGAAAGGTCGATCTCCCGGAGCGCCTCCACCGGCGCGTTTCCGCTGGCGGAGGGATAGACGACGGAGGCCCTGTTGATTTCCAACACCATGATCGTGGTCCCATCTGCCCCCGGACCTTGCGGGCCGGGGGCGTTGCGTGGAGATTGCCGGGCCTATTTCGCGGCTTCGGCGTAGTCGACGTTGACGAAGGGCGCGTAGTCTTCGGCGACGTTATCGATGCGGCCGGCGGACTTCAGGAACTCGGCCGTACCCTTGATGGTCTCGGCAGCGCCGCCGAGCCAGGTATCGGAAACCTGTTCCGACAGCGGCAGGAAGGCGAAGCCTTCGAGAATGCCCGGAACCTGTGACGGGTCGGCGCCGGTCGCCTCGGCGAGCGTCTTCACCGGCTCGCTGTCGGCGGTCCATTTCGAGGGATCGGCGAGATACTCCTTGTTGACCCGGTCGACCTCCTTCAGGAAGGCGACGATCTGGTCCTTGTTCTCTTCGCCGAATTCGGTGTTGACCACCCAGGCGTCGAAGGTCGGGTAGCCCCAGGCGGCGGTTTCGTCCGCGCCGAGCAGAAGCGTGCCGGTTTCGGAAATCTGCGCCTGGACGGGCTGCCAGATCCAGGCGGCGTCGATGGCGTTCTGTTCCCAGGCAGCGGCGATCTGATCCGGCGGCATGTTCATGATGGTGACGTCGCCCTCGGCGATGCCCTCATGCTTCAGCGCGCCCATCAGCGAGAAATGCGCGGTCGAGCCGACCGGCACGGCAATCCGCTTGCCCTTGAGGTCGGCCAGCGTCTCGATGCCGGAATCCTTGGCCACGATCAGGGATTCCGCCTTGCCGATCACATCCGAAAACGCGATCATCTGCAGGTCCACGCCCTGGCTGGCGGCAATGGCGAGCGGCGAGGAACCGAGTTCGGACAGAACCACGTCGCCGGATGCCATGGCGGCGATCACATCCGTGCCGGCGGCGAATTTGCGCCACTCGACATCCCAGCCGGTCGCCTGTTCAACGGCGTCGGACGAGGCCAAGAGCTGCATCGGCGTCGGGTTGCCGAAATGGCCGATAATCACTGTTTCTGCAAAGGCGGCGCCTGACATCAGCACGGTGACCGAGCCTGCGATCACGCCAGTCATCAAAGTTTTCAACATTCCACTCTCCAGATTTGGTTTGGCGCGGGCATTGTTATTGTTGTTGAGGCTGAGACCGCTTCCCGCATTGCAGGTTCAGCCGTTATTCTGTCACGTCTCCTGCCCGCTTGAAAAGGCGATGCATGCGCCGGCCAGAAGATCGATCGTGTCAATGGAATGGGCCGCCGGATCGACTGCGCCTGAGACCAGCGACAATTCCGAACAGGCAATCAGCAGCATGTCCGCGCCTTCGCAGATCAGCGCGCGGGAAGCCACCGTCATCTGCGCGCGGGCATTGTCATCCGCGCCGTGGATCTTGATATGGCGGATCAGCTCCAGAAGGGGGCTGTCGTCGGCAAGATGAAGCGGAATGCGCCCGGTGCCGGCGAAGGCATCGGTGAAAACCCCTGTGATGCGCAGGGCGGGCGAGGCCAGCATGCCGATCTTCGCGCCGGGCCGGGTTTCGGAACTGATCGCGTCGACCGTCAGCCTCACCATGTCTATGAAGGGAATGGCGACCGCGTTGCGGATTTCGTCGGCATAATGATGGGCGGTGTTGCAGGGCATGGCAAGCGCTTCCGCCCCGACGGCCTCGAGCTTCTGCGCCATGCCGGCAATCACCGGGCCGGGGTCCTCGCCACCGCCCTCGATCAGCGCCTTGATGCGCGAGGGAACCTGCGGGTTGTTGTCGACGATCATCGGCACATGGTCGGCATCGTCCCTGGCTGGCGTGGCGGCGATGATACGGCTCATCAGAAGCACCGTCGCTTCCGGCCCCATGCCGCCGATAATCCCGATCCGCCGCATGTCAGGCAGCTCCCTTCAGGCGGAGTTGCTCGCCGCAATGGATGATGATCGCGGCGATCTGGGCGCAGTCCGCGATGGAAAAGGTCAGCGGGATGCGCATGTCGAACAGGCCGGAAAGCACGGCATCGGTCTTAGGCAGCGCCTGATCGGCGATGAAGCGCCAGCTATGATGATTGCTGGTAAAGGCGACGGGATCGGCATCGCCGAACCATTTGAGCTCGACGCCGAGCGCCTTCGCATTGGCCACGAAGGCGCGGGCCGCGTCGGGCGCGATGCCTTCCACCAGAAACTGGATGGAACTGCCGACGGGATGCGCCGCCGCCGGGCGCTCGGGCAGATGGAACAGGCCGGAGGCCTTCAGCGCTGTCTCGATGGTGCTATAGCGGTCGTTCCAGCGCTCGATATTCTTTTCAAGTCCGGCGAGTTGCGGGCGCAGGATCGCGGCGCGCAGATTGTCCATCCGGCCCGAGCAATTGGGCGTTTCGAGCCGGGCCTTTTCGAAATGGCTCCTGGCGGGCGCCGCGCCATGGCGCTCGTAAAGCATGTAGGAGCCGGAGAGGATGATGGCGCGGGCCATGAAATCCGGGTCGTTGGAGGTGAGTAACCCGCCCTCGCCGGAATTCATGTGCTTGTAGGTCTGGGTGCTGAAACAGGCGGCAAGGCCGAAATTGCCGCTTTTCGTGCCGTTCCAGTCTGCCCCCATCGTGTGGGCGCAATCCTCGATCACCCTAAGGCCGTGACGGTCCGCGATCGCCATCAGCCGGTCCATGTCGGCGATATGGCCGCGCATGTGGGAGAGGAGCAGAAATCGCGCGCCGACGGCTTTCTTCTCCAGATCGTCAAGGTCGATCACCAGATCGCGCGTGCATTCGACGAGCACCGGCTTTCCGCCGGCGTTGACGATCGCGCCGGGCACCGGCGACAGGGTGAAGGCGTTGGTCAGCACAGCCTCGCCGTGCTTCAGACCCGCCGCCATCAGCGCGATATGCATGGCATAGCCGCCCGATGCGCAGGCGAGGCAGTAATCCACGCCCTGAAAGGCGGCGAACTCCGCCTCGAACAGAGCCGCCTCTGCGGTTTCGCCGGCGACGGTATTGTAGCGATGCAGCCTGCCGCTTTCGAGCACGCGGATAGCCGCGGCAATCGCCGCCTCGCCAAGCGGTTCCTGCTGGGTAAACGTGCCCGCAAACGGTTTCGGTGCCATAAAGGAAATAACCTTCTATTCGGCGGCGACGGTGGCAGTATGATCGAAGGTGAAGGCGCTTGTATAGCCAAACAATCCTGCCGAACCGCCGGTATGGAGAAAAACGATCTTTTCGCCTTTCTTGAACATGCCCTTGCGGATCAGGTCGATCAGTCCGGCGGCGCCCTTGCCCGAATAGACCGGGTCCAGAAGGATCCCTTCGACCTGGGCGAACATCTCGATCGCCTCGATCGTGGAGGGGGCGGGGATGCCGTAGCCCTCGCCGACATAATCGGTATTGGCGACCACATCCTCGCGGGCGACGACGCCCGGGCAGCCGAGCTTTTCGGCGGTCGCAAGCGCAAGCTTGTAGACGTTTTCCTCCTGCTTCGGCTTCGGGGCGCGCACGCCGATGCCCAAGAGCGGGATTTGCGCGTTGATCGCCTTCAGGCCGACGATCAGGCCCGCCTGGGTGCCGGCGCTGCCGGTGGCGTGCACCAGATGATCGATCGCGAGATCGCGTTCATTGGCCTGATAGACCAGTTCCAGCGCGCAATTGGCATAGCCGAGCGCGCCGGTGGCGTTCGAGCCGCCGCCCGGGATGGTGTAGACCGACTTGCCAGACTTGCGGATCTCGTCTGCGACGGCTTCCATCTCGGCATTCATGTCCAGCCCGCCGGGGCGCTTTTCGGCGGTGGCGCCGTGGAGGTAATCGAGGAAGACATTGCCGTTTTCATTGTAGTTCGGGTCGTTGGAGCCGGTGCGGTCCTCAAGCAGAATGTGGCAGGCCATGCCGAGCTTGGCGGCGGCGGCGGCCGTCTGGCGGGCATGGTTGGACTGGGTCGCGCCCTGGGTCATCACGAGGTCGGCCTTCATCGCCTGGGCTTCGGCCATCAGGAATTCCAGCTTGCGGGTCTTGTTGCCGCCGGTCGAAAGCCCGGTGCAGTCATCGCGCTTGATCCAGATTTCGGGGCCGCCGAGCTCCGCCGTCAGGCGGTCGAGCCGCTCCAGAGGCGTCGGCAGGTGGGCCAGGTGAACGCGGGGAAAACGGGCGAGATGCATGGAAACCAACCTTGATCAAATTGCGTGATTTCAAATCTTGCGCATTTCCTTTCGTTGATCAAATGCCGTTTTCGCGCGATAAAATGCAGGATGTGCATATTAGGAGGCTTGCATGCGGCTTGAATGGCTCGAGGATATCCTCGCGGTGGTGGAGACCGGCTCGTTCAATGCGGCGGCCGCGCGGCGCAACGTCACCCAGCCG
>NZ_DEPM01000112.1:8786-10735 GCF_002358775.1 Martelella sp. UBA3392 | reverse complement strand
ATCGGGCTCTGAGAGCGGCGGCGGGCCCGGCAAGGGCCAGGGACACGAACACCGGCATGATGGCGGTCACGGCCATGACGGTCACGACCACGCGCATAGCCATGGCGACGGACATCACAGCCACGCGCCGACCGTCTCGCGCAACAATGAGCGTGTGGTCCTGATCGGTCTGTGCCTGACGGCCGGTTTCATGGTGGCGGAATTCGTCGGCGGCTGGCTGTCGGGGTCGTTGGCGCTGATCGCCGATGCCGGGCATATGCTGACGGATACGGCGGCGCTGGGGCTTGCCTGGGCCTCGTTCCGCTTCGGTCGCCGGGGCGGCGATGAGAAGCGCACTTTCGGCTATATGCGCTCCGAGGTGCTGGCCGGTTTCGTCAATGCGCTGGCGCTGTTCCTGCTCACCATCTGGATCGCCTATGAGGCGGTCGAACGCCTGATCACGCCGGAACCGGTGCTGGCGGGGCCGATGCTGGTCGTCGCCATACTGGGGCTGTTCGTCAATATCGGCGTGTTCCTGCTGTTGATGCGGGGCGACCGCGACCACGTCACGATAAAGGGCGCGCTGCTGCATGTCGTCGGCGACCTGCTGGGGTCCGTCGGCGCGATCACAGCCGCCGTGATCATCTATTACACCAACTGGACGCCGGCCGATCCGATCCTGTCGGTTCTGATGTCCGTTCTCATCCTCAGGGCCGCCTGGGCGCTGCTGCGCAGCGCGGCGCAGATCCTGATGGAGGGAACGCCGAGCAATATCGAGATCGAGGAATTGCGCCGCTACGTGCTGAACGAAGTAACCGACGTCAGCGATGTCGCCCATGTTCACGTCTGGTCGATCACTTCGGGCCGGCCGGCGGCGACCCTAGAAGTCAGCCTTGCGCAGGATGGCGATGCCGCAACCGTGGCCGATCGCGTCAAGGCGGTGCTGGCAAGGCGTTACGATATCCGCCACGCGACGATCGAGATCAGGTGGGGCGAGCAGCCTGGCGATTGCCCGCTCCAGGCATCGGCATGAGGGGCTGTCAGTTGAATGATCCAGCGCTTTTCGAACAGGCGCTGGAGGGCGGGCAGGAAGACATTGCCGTGGCCGCCGAGACCTTCAAGCTGCTCGGCGACCCGACCCGTCTCAAGATCCTGCTCGCCTGCCTGAGCGAGCCGGTGGCGGTCGGCGATATCGCGCGCAAGGTGGATGCCTCGCCCTCGCTGGTCAGCCATCATTTGCGCCTGTTGCGGGGCGCCCGGCTGGTGCGGCGCACCCGCCAGGCGCGGCAGATGTATTACGAGGCCGCCGATCACCACATCGAACATATCGTCGCCGACATGATCGTCCATGCCGGCGAGCACGACGCGATGGATGATGCCGACCCGTAGCGGCGTTTCTTCCGGTCAGGCCAGCGCCGGCCGGCTTTCGCTCATCAGAGCCTCGGCATCCGCGCCGGCCGGACTACGCATCGGCGTCGAGGCGTCGGTCGCCGCGCGATAGACGGCGTCAGCGACATCCTGCGGCCGGGTCACCATATCCGCCGGGGCCGCAGCCCATTCAGCGAAAACCGCGTCGGCAATTTCCTTATAGGTTTCCGGAATGGTCATGCCATCGGGCGAAAGCGAGGCCGCGTTCTTGCCGAAATCGGTTGTGGGCGCGCGACCCGGCAGCACGAGGCGGACGCCGATGTCGAAGGGCGCGAGTTCGAGCGCCAGGCATTCGCTGAATGCATTGATCGCCGCCTTGCTGGCCGTATAGACCGACAGGAGATGAAGCGGGCTGACCGTGACCGTCGAGGTGACGTTGACGATCATGCCGGCGCGGCGCGCGCGAAACTGCGGCAGGAAGGCCTGCGTCAGCGCCATGACGCCGATCGTATTGGTCTCGAAAACCTTGCGGATGACGTCGACCGGCGAGCCTTCCAGCGCATTGAGCCAGCCGACGCCGGCATTGTTGACGAGAATGTCGA
>NZ_DEPM01000112.1:7492-8482 GCF_002358775.1 Martelella sp. UBA3392 | reverse complement strand
CGGCATTGTTGACGAGAATGTCGACCGGGCCGGCGGCGTCCACGACGCGGGCGATGCTGTCGGGATCGGTAACGTCGAGCGGCAGCAGTATGAGGTTGTCGGATGCGGGCAGCAGGCTGGCGTCCGGTTTGCGCATCGTGGCGACGACCTTGAAGCCGCGATCGAGAAAGGTTTTCGCGGTTTCAAGGCCGAAGCCGGACGAGCAACCGGTGATGAGAACGGTTTTCATGGGAACTCCTTCGCACGGCATGGTGGGCGCGGATGCGCCCGCTGCCGGCTGAACTGAATGGGTGAAAACGACAGGCACGAAGCGCCGTGCCGACAACACCAATATAGACAGGGGTATCCGGACGCACCATAATGGCGTATCTCGTTCACATCATTGAAAGTCCGGTTTTGACAGATCCGCTTGCCGATATCGTCTCATTCCTGCAGCCGCGCGCGCCCTATTCCAAATGGGTCACCGGTGCCGGTCCGTGGCGCATTCGCCGGGAACAGGCCGGCCAGGTGTTCTATGCCCTGGTGCTGGAGGGCGCGATCCGGTTTCAGGCGGACGGACGGGATGAGGTTGAACTCGCCCAGGGCGATTTCGTGCTGGTGCCGTCCTCTTTCGGCTTCACCACCACCAGCGCCACCGAGAGGCCGGAAGCCGGGATCGTGACCACGCCAGTTCATCTCGGCAATGGCGCGCTCAGGGTCGGGCGGGCAGAGGGGCCTGCCGACTGCCAGTATCTCGTCGGCCATTGCGTCTTCGGGTCGCCCGACGCGGCGCTGCTGGTCTCGCTGCTGCCGGAAACCGTGGTCGTGCGCCGCGACGAGCGGCTTGCGTCGCTCGCCAGGCTGGTGCGTGACGAAACGCTGTCGAAGCGTCCGGCGCGCGATGTCGTGCTCGAACGGTTGCTGGAAGTGCTGTTTATCGAGGCGTTGAGGTCAGCGGCGGCTTCCGACTCCGCGCCGGGCTTGTTGCGCGGTCTCGCCGACCAGAGGCTC
>NZ_DEPM01000112.1:6929-7166 GCF_002358775.1 Martelella sp. UBA3392 | reverse complement strand
CCGAGCCGATCCGGGCGATACATCGCGAACCCGCCCGCGCCTGGACGGTGGACGAGCTTGCCGCTCTCGCCGCCCTGTCGCGCTCGTCCTTCTTCGCCCGCTTCAGCCGCACCATGGGCATGCCGCCGATGGAATATCTCTACCGGTGGCGGATGATCCTTGCGAAGGACCTGCTCAAACACGGTCAACTGCCGGTGGCCGCCATCGCCGATCGCGTGGGTTATGGCTCGTCCAGCA
>NZ_DEPM01000112.1:0-6617 GCF_002358775.1 Martelella sp. UBA3392 | reverse complement strand
TCCAGCGCCTTCAGCCTCGCCTTCACCCGCCACACCGGCCTGGCTCCCGCCCATTTCGCACGGGCGGAGACCAGGGCGGCGGCGGAATAGCGAAAGGCCGGCGCGCGAGGCGCCGGCCTTCGACATGATCGCAGATGAAACAGCCCTATTCAGCCGCGTCCGGCGTGCCCGGCGTCGAGATCGCGTTGGCCTCGTAACCGTGGGCTTCCTTCAGCGCGGCGCGAACGCCGGCTTCATAGTCCGGGTGAACCTGCTTGAACAGCGCGAGCTGGCGCTCGATGATCTCGCCCGGCACGCCGCCCATGGCGGCCGCCACATTGTCGAACAGGCGCGATTTCTGGCCATCGTCGAAGAGTTCGAACAGGGCGCGCGGCTGCGAGAAGTCGTCATTGCCCTCGCGGTGATTGTAGCGCGCCATCGCGCCTTCGATCGCGAGCGGCGGCTCCATCGCCGACTTGTCCTCGACCGCGCCGCCCATGCTGTTCGGCTCGTAATAGGCGTCCGTCGCACCGGTCTTCTGGCCGAAGAAATTCATCTGGCCATCCTTGTGGTAATGATGGACCGGACATTTCGGCGCGTTGACCGGCAGCGCCTCGTAATGGGTGCCGAGGCGGTAGCGATGGGCGTCCGCATAGGAGAAGATGCGCGCCTGCAGCATCTTGTCCGGCGAATGCGAGATGCCGGGCACGATGTTGGACGGCGAGAATGCCGCCTGCTCGATCTCGGCGAAGTAATTGTCGGCATTACGATTGAGTTCCATCACGCCGATATCGATCGGCGGATAGTCGCCATGCGGCCAGACCTTGGTGAGGTCGAACGGGTTGTAAGGGGTCTTGCCGGTATCGCTCTCCGGCATGATCTGCACCTGCACCTTCCAGCGCGGGTAGTTGCCGGTCTCAACCTTGTCGAACAGCGCTTCCTGATAGGTCTCGCGGCTCTTGCCGATCAGCGTCTCGGCCTCGTCATTGGTGTAGTGCTTGTGGCCCTGCTCGGTCTTGAAGTGGAATTTGACCCAGAAGCGCTCGCCGGCGTCGTTCCAGAACGAATAAGTGTGCGAGCCGTAGCCGTTCATGAAGGTCGGATCGACCGGAATGCCGCGATCGGACATCAGGATCGTCACCTGGTGCAGGCTTTCCGGCGACAGCGACCAGAAATCCCACATCGCCTTGGGCGAGCGCAGGTTGGTGCGCGGATGGCGCTTCTGGGTGTGGATGAAATCCGGGAACTTATAAGGGTCGCGGACGAAGAACACCGGCGTGTTGTTGCCGACGAGATCCCAGTTGCCGTCCTCGGTGTAGAATTTTAGCGCGAAGCCGCGCACGTCGCGCTCGGCATCGGCAGCACCCAGTTCGCCGGCAACGGTCGAGAACCGGGCAAGCATCGGCGTTTCCGCGCCCGGCTGGAGACACTTGGCCTTGGTGTACTTGGAAATGTCGCCGGTGATCTTCAGCGTGCCGAACGCGCCCCAGCCCTTGGCGTGGACCACGCGTTCGGGAATACGCTCGCGGTTCTGGTGGGCGAGCTTTTCGATCAGTTGGTAATCCTGGATCATCACCCCGCCGCGCGGGCCGGCGGTGATCGAGTTCTGGTTGTCGGGCACGGCGGCGCCGGCGGTTGTCGTCAGGGTCGGTTTATCTGCCATGGTTTCCTCCATTGTATCTGTCAGGCATGGTCTCACGAACAAGTGATAGTTTCCAATTGCGATTTCCTGCAAATACGATAGGTTTTTCCTATCATGATTACACTCAGGCAATTACGCTATTTTGAGGCGCTGGCGCGCGAGCGCCATTTCGGCCGGGCGGCGGAGGCGGTGCATATCAGCCAGCCGGCGCTGTCCGCACAAATCATGGATATGGAGGCTACGCTCGGCGTGGCGCTGTTCGAACGCACCCGCAAACAGGTGCTGCTGACGCGCGAGGGCGAGCGGGTGCTTGCCCATGCGGCAAGCGTGCTTTCCGCCATGGCGGCGCTGGAACACGCCGCCCGGCCGGCTGCGGGGCCGCTTTCGGGGTCGGTGGCGATCGGCCTCATCCCAACCGTCGCCCCCTACCTGATCCCGAAACTCGTGCCCTATCTGAAACGCCATTATCCCGAAGCCGAGGTCGCCCTGAAGGAAGCCGTCACCGACCAGCTTCTCGACCATCTGGAGGAGGGAACGCTCGATGCGGTGGTGGCGGCGCTGCCGATCGAGCGCGACGGCATCCAGACGATGGACCTTTTCGCCGACCGGTTCTTCATGGCGGTCGCGCGCAATCATGAGACCGTGCTGGCCTCGCCGCTGACCCAGGCCGATCTGGAGGTCGATCGCCTGCTGCTCCTGGAGGAGGGCCATTGCCTGCGCGATCAGGCGCTGGCACTCTGCGACCACAAGCCGAAACGCGCCATCGTCAATGTCGGGGCGACGTCGATGACCACGCTGCTGCAGATGGTGGCCAACGACATGGGCATGACGCTGATCCCCGAAATGGCGGTGGCGGCGGAGACCGCGCGCACGCCGCTGACCATCCTGCCCTTTGCGGAGCCTCAACCCGCGCGCCGGCTGGGGCTTTGCTGGCGGCGTTCGGACAGGCGGCGCGAAAGCATGGAGGCGCTGGCGGCGGCGGTGCTGAAATGCCGCGCGGGCTGAGGCGTATTGGCCCTTTACGAAAGCCCTCACAAGCGGGATAGTGTCGGCAGCGAAGAATACCGGCTGACGGGCGAGAGGGGCTTTGGTCATGAGCGGATTGACACGCATTCTGGCGACGGCATTTGCGGTTCTGGCGCTTGGCAGCGCCGCCGCGATGGCGGATGACGACAAGATCATGGTCTTCGGCGGCGATACCTATGCCAGCGGCACGACGACAGTGCTGAACCAGGACAGCCCGCGCAATGCCTTCGTGGCCGGCGCGACGGCGCGGATTGACGGATCGGTCGGCCGCGATGCGCTTCTGGCGGGCGCCAGGGTTCGTTCCAACGCGAGCGTGAACGGCGATCTCTATGCGGCCGGATTTTCGGTCAGGATCGACGGCACGGTCGCCGGCGATCTTTCGGCTGCCGGCGCGGATATCGAGGTCGGCCCCGATGCTGCCGTCAGCGGCAATGCGCGGCTGGCGGGCGGTTCGGTGGCGATCAACGCGCCGATCGCGGGCAGCCTGCTCGTCGGCAGCGGCGACCTGATGCTGAACGCGGCGGTTTCCGGCGATGTCAGGATCATGGGCGATGATATCGCCTTCGGCCCGGACGCCACGATCGGCGGAACGTTGACCTATTATGCGCCGGATGAAGTCACCATTCCGGAATCGGTAATTGCCGCCGACAAGGTGACATTCCACCAGCTGACGCACGAGGCAGCCCCGGTGGAGGAGGATGAAACCGAGATCGTCTCCGACACGACCGTGGTCGCGAGCTTCATTTCCATGCTGGTCTTCATGCTGGCGCTGGCGACGGTGTTCCTGGTGCTGGCCCCGCAGCGCACGGAGGCGGCCCGGACGCGGCTGATCACCCGGCCTTTCGCCTCGCTCGGCTACGGCTTCGTTGCGCTTTCGACGCTGTTCGGCGCGGTGCCGCTGGCGCTGATGACGATCATCGCCATTCCGCTGATCCCGTTCATCATTCTGGCGACGGTGGTCGGCTGGACCTTTGCTTACCTTCTCGCCGTCTACGCCCTGTCGTGGTGGGTGGTTACCAGCATCAGGCCGCTCAAGCCCAGCCTCGTCAACCGTCTGCTGGCGATTGCCGGCGGGCTGGTGCTGATGTCGCTGCTGCATTACCTGCCGTTCCTCGGCTGGATCGCGAACATCATCGTCGTATTGCTGGGCTTCGGCGCCATGGCGGCCTTGTGCGGCCACGGCATGCTGGCGCGGCGCGAACGCCGAAAGGCGGACGTGATCGAAACCCCGCCACCGCATCCGCCCGCCGCCGCGACGCCGGATCCGACCGACCCGCCGGACGAGCCGCCGCGAGCATAGGCGGTCTCAGAACCGGAAGCCGATGCCGAGATTGACGGCGTTGGTGAGGATGCCGGTCTTCATCCGGTCGCCGCTGTCGATCTCGACGTCGACCCAGGAATAGTTGGCCTTGTATTCGACGAAGGCGTCCCAGTTCTTTGCGAAACTGTAGGAAACGCCCGCCTGGGCCTGCACGGTCGGGCCGCCGAACTGGTAGCCATAGGTGCGGCCGGATGGCCGGGTGACCTCGACATGGGGCACGTTGATGCCGGCCCCGAGGCCGAGATAGGGCGTCCACTTGCTGTCTTTTATCGGAAAGCGGTAGAGCGCGTTCAGCGTCAGCAGATTGAGCCCGTCGGTGAATTCGAAATGGCTCCAGCCCGATTTGGCGAGCGTCGCGTCATCGGCATAGACCTTGGCATGGCTGAAATCGAGCGCGATGCCGAGATTGGGCTGTTTGTAGCGGTCGAGCCAGTAGGTTGCCCGCGCCCCCCAATAGGCCGGCCAGTTGAACGACCGGCCCTCCCAGCCCGCGGTGAAAGCGTCAGCGCCGTTGATCTCGATCGATGAATGCGGCGCGGTCTGATAGCCGCCATAGACGGAGAACGCGGTTTCGGCTGAAGCGCAATCGGCAGAAGCGGCAAATGACGCGGCAAGCAGGAGCAGGCCCGCTGAGGAGGTGAGGCGAAGCATGGAGACTCTCGGGTGCGGCGTAATATTAACGATAAATAAAGTATAAATTGGTTAAGGTTTCATGAATGATCACACCCGCGACGGCTGCATTTCATATTGGCTCGAGCGCTCGGCCCTTGCCGTCCCGCTCAAAACATGTTTCCTTTTTGTTCCAATGAGAATCAGGAGGCGACTGTGAGCGAAACGGCGGGGTTGATAACGGGCGATGACGGCAAGGTCCGCTGTTTCTGGCATGGCAATCTGCCGGATTATCTCAGATATCACGATGAGGAATGGGGCCGACCGGTCACCGATGATTTCCGGCTGTTCGAGAAGCTCTGCCTGGAAGGCTTCCAGTCGGGGCTTTCATGGCTGACGATCCTGCGCAAGCGCGAGAATTTCCGCGCCGGCTTCGACGGCTTCGATTTTCACAAGGTTGCGCATTACGATCAATCAGATGTCGAGCGGCTGCTGGCCGATGCCGGGATCATCCGCCATCGCGGCAAGATCGAGGCGGCGATCAACAACGCCGCCCGCGCCATCGAGATGGAGGCCGAATTCGGTTCGCTGGCCGCGTATTTCTGGGCGCACGAGCCGGGACCGGAGGACCGGCCGGCAGTGGTCGATCTCGAAACGCTGAGGGCAAACCCGACCACGCCCGTCTCTGTGAAGATTTCGAAGGATCTGAAGAAGCGCGGCTGGAAATTCGTCGGCCCCACCACCGTCTATGCCTTCATGCAGGCGATGGGGCTGGTCAACGACCATCTTGAGGGCTGCTGCTGCCGCGATGAGGTGGAGCGGCTGCGGGCCGCGCTGAAGCGGCCCGTCGCCTCCTGATCAGCCGATCTGCAGCGCGAAGATCAGCGCCAGCGCGATTGCCGTCAGCGCCGCGATCGAAAGCACGGCGGTGGCGACCACCCGGCCGCCGGCGCGGCCGAGCGAGCGGATATCGACCGACAGCCCGAGCGCGGCCATCGCCAGAACGGTCAGCGCGTTGGAGGTGTGGGCGAGCGGCTCGATGAACTCTTCGGGAAACGCTCCGGCCGAGCGCAACGCCATCATCAGCGCGAAGCCGATGATGAACCAGGGCGCGATATGCCTGAGCTTCACCTTGGCGCCGCTTGAGCCGGAGCGCATGCTCATGCCGAGCGCGAACAGCACCGGACCCAACATCATCACCCGGATCAGCTTCACCAGCGTGCCGGTCTGCACCGCGATCACGCCGCCGGGCTGCGCCGCGGCCAGAACCTGCGGCACGGCATAGACGGTGAGGCCGGAGAGCACGCCATATTGCGCGCCGGTCATGCCGAGGCCGACAAGCGCCAGCGGCAGCGCCAGCACCATGATGACGCCGAGCACGGCGGTGAACGCGATCGCCGAGGCGATATCGCGCGGTTCCGCATCGATCACCGGGGCGGCGGCCGCAATCGCGGAATTGCCGCAGATCGAGTTGCCGCAGGCCACCAGCGTGGCGAGCTTTTTGTTGAGCCCGAGCGCGCGGCCGATGCCATAGGAAACCGCGATCGCGACGACCACCGTGCCGATAATGCCGAGCACCAGCGCCGGCCCGGCCGCCTTCAGCGCCTGCACGCTGATCGACGCGCCGAGCAGCACGATCGCGACTTCGAGGATGAATTTCTCGCAGAAGCGGATGCCGGGCTTGAACACTTCAGACAGCGACACGAGCGAGCGGATCAGCGTACCGAGCAGGATCGCCAGCACCAGGTTCTCGATGAAGCGATGGCCGGAAAGCCGCACTTCCACCGCCTCCAGCCCGAAGGCGGCCAGCGCCACGAGGCAGGACAATATAATCCCGGGCGCGAGGTTCATGATCGGCGCGGTCCAGGAGCGGTCGGGATTGTGGGTGACGGCAATGCGCATGCGGGTATTTCCTCGTTTGCGCAATACATGGTCTTCTTAAATGTCGTATTCCATCGAATAATAATTGACGTTTTGTTCGATTTTGGAGAATGTTTTTCCATGATGACCGTGGAGCAACTCGTCGTGTTCGTGGCCGTG
>NZ_DEPM01000201.1:0-21673 GCF_002358775.1 Martelella sp. UBA3392 | reverse complement strand
TTATAATGAAAAACCCCATTCTGAGGCCCTCAATGCCCGAAAACGACGCCGATCCGCACGCCAGCCCGTCTCTCGGCACGGGCGCTGCTTATCAATTGCAGCCTTCGGGGGCGTCGGGCGCGCTGACGGGCCATCTCGCGCCGCTGGTCGAACGCGCCCGCGGTTACGTCGACGCCTCGAGCGCGGCCAATACGCGGCGCGCCTATGCCGCCGACTGGGCGCATTTTTCGAGCTGGTGCCGGCGCAAGGGGCTTGCGCCCCTGCCCCCCGATGCGCAAACCGTCGGGCTCTACATCACGGCGCTCGCCGCGGGCGAAGCGGCTCCACGGGCAAGGCCGAGCGCGGTCTCGACCATCGAGCGGCGGCTGTCGGCGATTGCGTGGAACTATGCGCAGCGCGGCCTCACGCTCGATCGCCGCGACCGCCACATCGCCACGGTGCTCGCCGGCATCCGCAATCGCCATGCCGCACCCCCGCGCCAGAAGGAGGCGATCCTGCCGGAAGAACTGATCGCCATGGTCGAAACGCTCGACCGGGGGACGCTTCGAGGCCTGCGCGATCGCGCCATGCTGCTGATCGGCTTTGCCGGCGGCCTGCGGCGCTCGGAGATCGTCGCGCTCGATTGCGGCCGCGACCAGACCGAGGACGGAAACGGCTGGATCGAAATCCTCGACAAGGGCATGCTGGTGACGCTCCGCGGCAAGACCGGCTGGCGCGAGGTGGAGATCGGCCGCGGCTCCTCGGATCTCACCTGCCCGGTCCATGCCGTGGAAACCTGGCTGAAGCTCGGCAGGATCGGCCATGGCCCGCTGTTCCGCCGCGTCACCGGCAAGGGCAAGGCCGTCGGTCCCGAACGGCTGAGGGACCAGGAGATCGCCCGCCTCATCAAGAAGACCGTTCTTGCCGCCGGCATTCGCGGCGAGTTGCCCGAGGCCGAACGGATAAAACTGTTCTCCGGCCATTCGCTGCGCGCCGGCCTCGCCTCCTCGGCCGAAGTGGACGAGCGCTATGTCCAGAAACAGCTCGGCCACGCCTCCGCCGAGATGACAAGGCGCTATCAGCGCAGGCGCGACCGGTTCCGCGTCAATCTCACCAAGGCCGCGGGGTTGTAGAGCACTTCCAGGCAAAGTGGATACCGTTTCACCGTCCATGAAATGCGGTAACGCGCCAGACGCCTCCCTGCCCTGGCGCCTCTTGCCGTTCATGAGGGGATTGATTATATAGTCATCATGGTCATTCTGGTCAGGAGGCGCGCAATGCAGCCCGTATCTCACGATGAAAAGAACTGGACGGTCGCCAAGGCAAAGGCCAAGCTTTCAGAGGTGATTGAGCGTGCGCAATCCACGCCACAGACAATTACACGCAACGGCAAGCCGAGCGTCGTGGTGGTCTCCGCCGAAGAATGGCAGAGGAAGGTCACGCGCAAGGGGACCCTGGCCGAGTTTCTTCTGGCGTCCCCGTTGCGTGGCGCCGAGCTTGCTCTCGACCGGCAGGGCGACGAGCCACGCGATCTATCGCTGTGAAGCTCCTGCTCGACACCAACGTCCTGTCTGAAGTGACGAAGCCGCGCCCGGAGAACCGCGTTCTTGAATGGCTGGATGAGATTGACGAGGATCGCTCCTTTATCAGTGTCGTGTCGCTTGCCGAAATCCGTCGCGGTGTCGCGCTCATGGACAGCGGGCGAAGGCGCGATGCTCTCGCCGATTGGCTTGCCAACGATCTGCCGCAACGTTTCGAGCAACGCGTGCTTGCCGTGGACGAAGACGTGGCTTTCGCCTGGGGCGACCTGATGGGGGACGCAAAGCGCCGTGGACGCGGTATGTCGTCGATGGACGGGCTGATCGCGGCCACGGCAATGTCACACGGTCTCACCCTCGCAACACGCAACATCAAGGATTTCACGGGCTGCGGCGTAGAGCTGATCGATCCATGGGCCGTGTGAAGTACAAATCCGGCCCGGCCGGCCGTCGCAATTGCTAAGTCGAAGCCGGGTGTCGGCTCGTTTTCAAACACGGCCGGCCCCCTGCCCCCACACCGTCCATGCCTTTTCAAGTGATGGCCCTACTGCAACAGGAATAGAAGGGCAGTCGTCACCAGACTGCTAATCAGAAAATAGGGCGCATTCACCATCGTATAAAAGAACGGCCTGGGGAAATTGGGATTGATCGCAATCGTCATGCACATCGCCAGAAGATAGCCGACGCCGATCACCAGCCCGAGCGAAAGGGCGTCGGTAAGGGAGGCAATGCCGATCATGTGCATGATCGCCGCGGTCGTGACGATCATGACGACATTGCACAGAAAAGGCCCGAGGATGGTCAGCGCGTCCGGCCGGGCGGCGGGCAGAGCCTCCCGCCCGAGTGCGATTGCGTAATATCGGGGCACCAGGGCGCCAAAATACAGGCTCCCCAACACGAAACCAAATGCGGAGGCCGCAAGAATGCCCCAGAGACTGATCTGGGCAAATGCACTGAAAATCATGACTTTCTCTTTCGCTGAAATCTGGAGCCGGGGCGCTCAATGGGCATTCGTTGGCTATCCGACCCGGATGAAGCGTGTATAGATGGACCCAACTGACACTTCACGGCAGTTGGACGATGAGCGGACCCGACAGATTGCTGCGCCTTCTTCAGCTTATGCGCGTCATGGCGCCGCCGGTCACGGCGAAACGCCTGGCGGCCGAACGCGGCGTATCCGTGAGGTCGATCTATCGCGATATCGAACTGTTGCGATTGTCGGGCGCCCGGATCGAGGGAGAACGCGGTTATGGCTATCGCCTGATAGAGGACTACGCCCTGCCGCCGCAGACCTTCGATCGTCTGGAAATCGAGGCAATGACCGTGGGCCTGGGGGAAGTGCGCCATATGGGCGATCCGGACCTGGCACGTGCCGCCGAGGCCGTTCTTGCCAAGATTGCCGCAACCTTGCCCGACGACAGCGAGCAACACTTGCTGCATGCTATATCCCATGTCTATCGGCCCGCTGGACGCTACGACGCGCATCCCTGTCTGCCCGCCCTTCGGCAAGCGTGCTGGGATGAGTACGAGATCGAAATCGGCTACCGCGATCAGGCCGGCGTTGCCAGCCAGCGCCGCATTCGTCCCCTTGCCATCATGTACAGCGAACGCGTCCTGACGGTTCTGGCCTGGTGTTGCCTGCGCGATGACTTCCGAATGTTCCGGGTCGACCGGATCGAAAGCCTTTCGGGCAGGGGCGCCAGTTTTCGGCCCCGGCGGGCGAGTTTGCTGCGGGACTATCTGGCGCGGCTCAGCGACGAAAACAGCGCGTGAGCAATCGGAAGACGCCGCAACCACGTGGTCATTTCACCCATCTCATGATCCGCCGTGCAAGACGAACCGCCGACAGGATCACGATCGCGGCTTCTTCAGCGAGCGGGCGAGAGCGGGCGAGACGGAAAGACCGTCGTCGCGGCCGTCCTCCTCTGTCCCGTCGTCATCGGGTTTTGGCGACGGCGTGGCATTCCCGGCCTCGATCCTTGCTCTCAACAGCGCCATCACCATCGGCCAGACGGAGAACTGGCCATCCCTCGCCCGTTCCGTCAGATTGCGGAGATACCCGCCGGGGCTGACGACGGCCTCGCCGCGCTGGTAGATCGCTGCCAACGTGATCGCGGCCTGTTTGTCGCCCATGATTTCGGCCGCCTCCCGCCAGGCGCTCGGGCTGACGCCCAGCATTGGCCGGGCGATTTCGGCGATGCCCAGGAAGTCCCGCCAGTTACGGATCGAGCCTCCCTTTGCCAGATCCCGAAAGCCCTCGCAGGCATCCAGCACCAGTGCCAGCGGCAATTCCCGCTTCGGCAGGCTGTGCAGATTGTCGGTTTCGTCGCCGCTGCCGCTCGCTTCTGATTTATTTCTTGAGCCATATTCAGATTCAGATTGGGATTCTGGATTTGAATTCTGTTTGTGGCGCTCAGCATGAGACTCATTGGCGTTCGTTTTTTGTGAATTTACGTGAAATTCCAATGTCTCACGCACTTCCTCGTGCAGCAGAGCCAGGGCATCGCAAATATCCTCGGCAATCGCCAGGTCTGGAAGGCGAGGTAGCCGGTCAATGATGTCTCGGTAAACACGGCTCATCTTCGCCCAGTCGCCCGGAACGCCCTCATCAAGCCCTGCCTCGATCATCTTGACGATGTCACGGCGCAGCAATGTCAACCGTTCGCGTGCGCATTTCAGCGCCAGACGCTCCTCGGCGATCCGCGCGGCCATCGCCTCGAACTCGGCCGCCCGCGCGACAAGCGGTGACAGATCGAAGCCATAGGCCTGCTCGACCTGCCCTCCCCTGCCCTTCCTGGCGAAGCGTTTGCCGTTCGGACTGTCGCGGCGGATGATCAACCCGCACTCGACCAGCACAGCCAGATGGCGGCGCAGCGTTGCCGGCGAGATGCCGTTGGCGCGCGCGATCAACTGCTCGTTGGAGGGCCAGACCACGAAGCCGGTCTCCTCCGCAAGCTCGTTCTCGGGATAAAAGGTCAAAAGCGCGTTCAGGATCGCAAGGCCGCGATCGCTCGCCCCCAGCGCCGTACGCGCTTCCCGCACGGTATGAAACAGTTTCCACTTGTTGAGCCGCGCCCCTTTAGGGGCTTCCCGCGCCACTTTCTGGCTTGAAAGCATCGCGAGCGACATCGGCCGCCGCCCAAAGGGCGTCGTTGTCATCGCATTGTCCATAGGTTCACCTTTCAAAAAGGCAAAAGAAATCCCTCCTGCAGCCCACGGAATGAACTGCAGCCTCTTGACTGGGACGGCCGGAAATGCGAATCAGTAGGTGCTAAGAACTTATCGGCTTCCGGACGCTTGTCGTTTGGGGGCCTTTTCTTTTGTCTGTTTCTCTCCTCTTTTGTCGTTTCGATTACCGTCCCCCGGGCATCGCTGTTCTAATCGTCGCGATTGGCACCGTTGGTTGATGAAAAATACTCCTCGGCGAGGGCATCCATGCGCTCGGAAAGCCATTCGGCAAAGCCGGATTCCTGCCTTGCGATCGATATCGTGGTGCCGGAGGCGCCCGTTGCGATCCGGCCAAGGCTCCTGCCATTGCTGACCAGCTCGCGCACGGACTTCTCCGCAGGCCTGTCTTGGCCGCCGCGCGCGGCCTTCACCGCGAGATCGATGCGCTGCGCGGCATCGGCGGACTGGAAAGCCTGGCTTTCAAGAATGGAGCGGATGCGGGATACCGCTTCTTCCCCGCCCTTCAGGCAGGTTTCCGCAAGCGCCATCCATTTCGGCCTGCCGACGCCCTTGGCGCGGCCGATGGCGAAAATGATATCGTGTGGCACCGCATTGGCCACTTTCAGCATCAGCGAGATCGGCGTCTTGGAAAGGCCAAGCACCGGCTCGATCGCGACGCTGGAAAAACCCGCCTCGCGCAGCTGCGCCGCCCACAGCGCCTGCTCGATCCAGGTGAGGTTCTCGCGCACGCCGTTTTCGAGCGATTGCTCCACCAGCAATTCCCGGTCATCGAGCGGGCGGACATAGGCGCGGATCGTCACTTCGGCCGGCGTCCGGCTCTCGGCGGCGAGCAACCGGATCGCGGCGAGCCGGCGATGGCCGTAAGCGAGCTGATAGCGTCCCTCGGCCTTGGGGTGCGGCCGGACCAGAACCGGCATTTTCTGCCCTTCGGCGCGGATCGAGGCCGCGAGACTTTCGATTTCCTCGGCTGCCTCGCCATCGCTTTCGAACCGGTCGCGATAGGGCGAGGCATCGACTTTACCCGGATCGAGCACGACGCTGCTCGATTCCGACAGCGTGTTCAGCGCCTTGCCGACATTGCTGACCACGGACGAACCGCGCCTGGAACGCGAAAGCGGCGAGGGGGCCGGCGGTTCCGGGCCCTTCTCGTCGCTATTGGCTTCCGCCATCATTTTCAGGATGTTCTTCTTCATGATGCCCTGCCCCATACGGCCCGAAGAAGCGTCAGGATCTCGCCGTTCACATTGTCGGCGCTCTCGATCGCGCGCTTCAGGGCCTCGCGGCCGACCTCGCCGCTTTCCAGCTCGTAGAGCGATTTCTTGGCAACGCCGGCGCCGGCGATCGCGGTCGATTCGATCGCCTCGTAGACCAGCACGTCGTTTTCAAACAGCCGCCGCATCACGCTCGACATGTATTTCTGCGGACCATCATTGGGATTGACCCGGGTCATCAGGAATTTCAGGAAATCATGATCGAATCGGGCCCCGAACTGGGCGAGCGTATCGGCGAGATCGGAAATCATGATCAGGAACTGGTTGCAGGAGGCAACGTCCAGCATCGCCGGATGAACCGTCACGATCAGGCCGGTCGCCGCGTAAAGCGCGGCCAGCGTCGCGTAGCCAAGCGAGGGCGGCGTATCGAGCACCACGAAATCATACTCGCCTTCGACCGAGGCGATCGCATTCTTCAGCCGCTCGAAGAACAGGCCTAGCTCGTCGCGCTCGCGCTGGGCGAGATAGGCCGGCGTATCGAACTCGAAATCCATCAGTTCCAGATTGCCCGGGATGAGATCGATGCCGGGGAAATAGCTCTCGCGGATGACATCGGAAAGCGGTCGACGCTCATTGTCATAGCGCAGCGCCGCATAGACGGTTTCGTTCTCGCCGACATCGAATTCCGGCTGCAGACCGAAGATCGAAGTCATCGAGGCCTGCGGATCGAGATCGATGCACAACACCCGGTAGCCCTGCAGCGCCAGATAATGCGACAGGTGGATCGATGTCGTGGTCTTGGAACTGCCACCCTTGAAATTGGCGGTGGCGACGACCTGAAGCTTCTCCCCTCCCCTGCGGCGCGGCCAAAGCCTGAGCGCGTCGTCCGGGCGGCGGTCGGCCAGAAACTGGCGCAGTTCGGCAAGCTGCCCGACCTGATAGATGCGCCGGTTATTGTCCGCGCGCGAAGGCTGCGGCCCCTTGCCATCGATGGTCATAGCCCGCAATGTGCTTTCCGGCACATCGAGCAGCTTGACGAGATCGAGGGTGGAAAAGGTGCGCGTGAACTGCTTGCGCGCCTCCGGCGGATAGATGCGGTGGCGCATCGACTGCAGCTCTGCCGACAGACGCTCGGTATAATCCTCGATCTTTGCCGCTGTGTCGCCGGTCGCGGTATATGCGGCTGTTTCGGTCATCTGACGGTTTCCTGTCCGAATTTACTCCATTTGCGTCAACGCTGCATGACTCGCACCGATTCTGCAAGGGGTTTTTGGTTAATGAAAGGTTAACACGCGGGACAAACGCACTGCCTGCTCGCGCCGGTTTTGGAGCGTTGGCATCACGTTTGCGTCCCCCGGCATTGTAACGCCCCTGTTTGTCAGTTGAACGAAGGATAGTTCCTGTGCTCTGAACTGCGCGTCAGTTCTGCCGATGAAGCGCCTTATCCTCTCCGTTGGACCGAGACGATCGGACCGCCGCGAGCCGCGGACGACCGCATACGCGTAGTCCGCCCTCCCCTTCGAAGCGATGCCCGTGCGGCGCATCAATGACCGCAGATTGGCGCGCCGATTCGCCGGGCAACCTGAAGAATACCTTCACCGACGACAATCTCCGCGCCATGTTCGGCACGGGTCTCTCTGTCGGCCAGTCCGGACGGACGATACTCCCTTTGAACATCCGCGCAGCGCGGTCTTGAGTCCCCGATCAGGACTGATAGCAGAAGAAATGCATTCAGACCCATGACGGTCGCCGTCGGGGCTTGAAGCAGCCTGCGCCTTCGCGCCAGCGCGGCATAACCCGCGGCGGATAGCGTCCTTGGACGACGCCGGAAGTCGCGTTGCGGACGCAAAAGACTAGAGACGTTTCCGCCTCGCTTACACAAGTTCCCGGATACCCTCCAACCGGCAATCGCGGGTCACACTCGACGAACCCCTCGGCGAAACTGCGTTGTTCTGGCGAGATGACCTCACCCAGGTGGATTGCGAGGAGCCCCACCCGTCGAAACCGCCCTTGCACTGGGGTACTCTTCGGCGATCTCCGTGGCGGCCGGCCCCACCCGTGCGGACGATCGAGCGACATCCTATTCATGACACCGCCCGTTTGTTTTCAATTGAAAGCTCATCGCCAGATTGATTTTGCCGCTCGACGGAGCCAATGGCTCCAGCCTGAGACGTGCCCGTCGGCAACACCCGCTAGAAGAAGGAGCTCCTTGGCTATGCGATATACCTGCCAATGATTCGGTACCGGCCACGTCGAGGGAGAGTCGCGCTTTGAAAGTTCAGGGAGAGCGATACCCACCAGCGTGTTTTCAATTGAAAACGTCTTTGGCGCCACGGCGTCCTCGTCAGTCGGTCGAGCCATCCGCACAACGCCAGATCACCAAATGTCACGACCCGCTAGTTTTCAATTGAAAACTCGGCGTCAGCGACGCTCTACTAGATGACGAGGTCAAAGGTTCATGCCAGCACGGCGAGATCCTCGATGCCATGCGCCTGCAGATAGAAATCCTTGGGTCGTCTGATATGCCGGGCGATGATCTGGCAAAGACCGTCCGTATCGCCGACGGTGAGGGCGTTGATCATCTTGAAATGCTCATCGATCGCTAACTCGCGGATGTCGCGACTGGCGAACGCGCGGGTGCGGATCGGCTGGGTGGCGAAGGTGTAATGCCGGATCGCATCGGCAAGTTGGCGATTGCCTGCCGCCCGGTACAGCGTCTCGTGGAACCGGTCATTCAGTTCGAAGACATCGCCAAGCCGTTGGCTCTGCGATTCGTCGCGATGACGGATGGCGATGTCGGTCAGCGCTTCGATTGTTTCCGGCGGAGCAGGGCGGGCGAAACGTCGCGCGGCCTGACATTCGAGACATTCGCGGATTTCATACAGTTCCTCGATCTCACGGCTCGAATAGTCGCGGACATGGACGCCCTTGTTGCGCGCACGTGTTACCAGGCCGACCTTTTCGAGTTCGGCGAAGGCGAGGCGGACAGCGTGCCGGGTGGCACCGGTGCGTGCGATGACATCATCCTCCACCAGTCGCTCGCGCGGATGGCGGCGACCGGTAACGATCTCGCGCTGCAGTTCGCCAAGCACGACTTCCCAGTTTTTCGGTTGCTCCGACACGTCCTGCGCACCCAAAGGCTGTTTTATATATCTGTAAATACTAGCATATTTTGTAGAGAGCGCAATCATCGATAATATTATCGATAATTTCGTTGGCGTGAAAAGAGTTGCTGTCGATTTCTTAGCGGGCGGATGTTAGCCGAACAGACAGATGAAGCTCAGGTCGTCATCTCGATGAACACTAGGGCAGAGGGGGCGGCCCGTTCACGTTCGCCACACGCGGCGAAGGCAGGCTCGCACCCGGCCAGGTCGCCAGACGTAGGCATTCCGTCCGCGATCATGAGCCCTGCCTGGAGACATCGCGGCGGCGGCATCGTCGGCAATTCTTGCGCCGCCGATGTCAGGGGAGGGGAGGGCAGGGGCCTCCACGACGAGCCCGCCTTCCTTGCTCACGGTGGTGTGGTTGTAGTCCGACCAGCCCATCCGATCGAATTGAGCGCGCCATGCCCGACAACACCGCAAATTCACCTGCATTTCGATGAAAGTCATGTTTTTATCGATGAACCGGCATTCGTTCCTGCGCGCGAAGGGCGTAAGTTGACGGCAAACGAGGCGAGGGAAGAGGAAACGGTGCCCGCCAATGGTCAGTGATACGGTGGATGCCCGCGCCGCGGAACACATTGCGTCCGAAAACGGGGCGCGCGGCAGACATGTGCCCATCCTCCGGACATTCTGGGGCGCGCAGTGCGCCGTGTGGAGCTTTCTGATCCTGTTTGGCTGGACCGCGCGGCTCATCACCTTCGGCGATGTCTTCGCCGCAACGGCGATGACGCTGATCGTGGATCCGATCGCCTTTCTCATGACCGGCGCCGTGCATGTGTTTTTCCTGTCGCGCCGGCGCCGGGTTACGTCCATTCCGATCGTCATCTTCCTGCTCTGTTTTTCCGTCGTCGGCGGCTTCCTGCTGCACGGCATCGCCGACATCGTGCGCCGTCTGGTTCTCGACGATATGCCGCTTCCGCTCAGCCCGGCGATGATGACCGTATTCTACACGATCCTGCTTATCGGCTGGTCGCTGATGTATTTCTGGCGCACGGCGCTGCTGGAGGCGCGCTCAGAGCGCCTGCGCGCCGCCGAGGCGCAGGCGGAGGCCGTCCGGCTGGAAATGGAGCGGCTGCATCTGCAACTCGCCCCGCATTTTCTCTTCAATGCGCTCAATTCGGTCGCCTCGGAAATTCACGACCGGCCCGACGAGGCGCTTGAGATGGTGCGCCGCATTGCCGCCTATCTACGCTATTGTCTCGACCACGCCGCCCATTCGCGCTGCCCGCTCGCCGATGAAGTGGAAGCGATGCGCGCTTATCTGCGCATTCAGGAACTGCGTTTCGAGGAAAGGCTGAGGACGACCGTCACTGTCGATCCCGAAGCCCTCAACGTGCTGGTGCCGCACATGATCCTCCAGGCATTGGTCGAAAACGCCGTGAAGCACGGCCTGCGGCATCAGGATGACGCCATCGAGATCGGCGTCACCGTGGAGCGCCTCGATGACAGGAGCATCGTCATCGAGGTGGTCAATTCCGGCACGCTGCAGCCGGAGCGGCCGGGCCGCCCCGCCATCGGCCTTGCCAATACCAGAATGCGCCTTCACCTTCACTACCCGGAAGGCTATGAGCTGACCCTGAAGCAGGAGGATGACCGCGTCGTCGCAAGGCTGATGCTGAGGGGGTCCGCATGCCGCGTGTAATCCTCATCGATGACGAACCGCCGGCCCGGCGCGGCCTGAAGCGCATGCTCGCAGTCTTCGATGATATCGAGATCATCGGCGAGGCCGGCACGATCGACCAGGCGCGCGACCTGATTGTCACGCTGCGCCCGGATGCCGTGTTTCTCGATATCGAATTGTCGAGCGGCAAGGGCTTCGAGATCGTCACAGACCTGTCGCCCGAAACCGCCGTGATCGTGGTGACCGCCTACAGCCTCTATGCTACCGACGCGTTCGATGTCGCCGCGCTCGATTTTCTGGTCAAGCCGGTCGATCCGGACCGGCTCGAGACCGCGATCAACCGCCTCAGGGAACGCCTTGCGCCGCCGCCGTTGGCCGCCGCCACCAGCGCCCGGCCGCCGGCGCGCATTCTACTGAAATCGATGATGTCGTCGGTGATGGTTCCTGTCAGTTCGATCACGCTGCTGCAGGCGGAAGCCGACTTCACGCGGGTGCATCTCGATAGCGACCAGACCTATCTCGCCGGCGGCCTGCTCGGCAAGTTCGAGGCCGACCTGCCATCGCCCCCTTTTTGCCGGCTGAGCCGCTCGTTGATCGTCAACCTGGAACGTATCCATACGGTCGAATGGCAGGCGGGCGGGCGCAGCCTGCTCCGCTTCGGCGCGGACAGCCGCGACTTCCCCCTCGGCCGCTCCGCGACCCGGCGCCTGCGCCAACTTCTGGATGACTGAACCCGATCCGGCTGAAGGGCTTCAGTCAGCGGACCGGATGCTTCGCGCGGCCGGCATAAGATGCCGATCTTCACCGGAGGAAACCACTGGTTAAGGTTTCTTTTCTATCACTTCTGCTGAGTGACAGCCCTCAGATTGGTCTCCATCAGCATGCCCTTTTCGCGTTATCCAAGCCTTCAATCGAAACCCGCCGGATCGCTGCGGACGGACGGTGATCAGACGAGCGGTGACGACCGGATCACGGAGCCGTCGCGGCGCAATCCGGATGCCGCGATCCTTGACCCCGACCGGCTTCCGACCTGGCAGCGCCCCTTCGTGCTGGGACCGAATGTGCGCTTCACCCGCACGCCGCACAAGAAGCATCCCGAATCGCCTTCCTCAGCCGCAAAACCGGAGGAGGGTGACGACCTGCCGCCGCAATCGCCCGCCGCAGCGCTTCAGGATCGCATTGCCGAAGAGTTGCCGGCCAAGCGAGGGGAGGGCGCCCTGGAAAATCCGACGGCAGAGCCGTTCCGGGATGAACCGCCGATGCTGGTGGATTTCCTGTTCCACCCGCTCGGCGCGCCGGAGCATGACGCGGCGCAGCCGGCCTTCCCCGAACACGAAACCGATCCAGAGCCTGTCGCGCAAATAGCGACGAACGAACAGACTTCAGCAGACAATGACGAAAGCCCAGTGAACATTTCGCAAGCCCCATCGATCTCTGAAATGCATGATGCCCAAGCCGCTGAAACAGCGGACGAGGCCAACCAGACACAGGCCAGGGCAGGGGCGCTCGCCTTCATTCCCGACGGGCTCGCCTTCGAGATGATGGGACTCGGGCTGTTCGACGGCGCAATGCCGGCATCCAAGGCCGAGGCCGCGGCACCAGCCGAAGACGAACCTGCCGATGAGGCGGGTGCGCATGACGGCTTCATGCCCTGGACCGCCGCCTCCGACGCGGTGGAAACCGCCACCGACGAGCCGGAGGCGAGCGCGGAGGAGGGGCCTTCGCCGGTTGCGCTTTACCGGCAGGTGCTGCTTTACAGCCCGACTCGGCGCACGACAGACGACCGTATGGACAGTGAACCCGCCCGGCCACAGGAGATCCCCGCCGAGGAGAGCGATCCCATTGATGACAACCACCTCGATGACAGCGACCTCATGGATGAGCGCGAAGAGGCATTCGCCGAGATAGACGAGGATGCGTGGGAAGACGAAGCGGAAGCCGAGATTGCCGATTTCGGCGACGTGCAGCCGCGCCAGCCCGCAGCGGAGGAGGACGAAGCGCCGGACAATGTTGCCGGGCCCCTCAACGTTCTGGCGAAGCATGAACAGACGGATTTCGTGTTCCCGTCGATCGAGCTGCTGCAGGCGCCGTTTGCAGATGAAGCCAGCGTTCTGAGCCAGGAAGTGCTGGAACAGAGCGCCGGCCTGCTGGAAAGCATCCTGGAGGATTTCGGCGTCAAGGGCGAGATCATCGATGTCCGCCCCGGCCCGGTCGTCACGCTTTACGAATTCGAGCCGGCGCCGGGCGTCAAGTCATCGCGGGTGATCAACCTCTCGGACGACATCGCTCGCTCGATGTCGGCGCTTTCGGCGCGTGTCGCGGTCATTCCCGGCCGCAATGTGATCGGTATCGAGCTGCCGAACGAGGAGCGCGAGACGGTCTATCTGAGAGAGCTTCTCGAAAACCGCCTGTACATGACGACGGATTTCCGCCTGCCGCTCTGCCTCGGCAAGAATATCGGCGGCGAGCCGGTGGTCGCGGAACTGGCGAAAATGCCGCATCTTCTCGTGGCCGGCACCACCGGTTCGGGCAAGTCGGTGGCCATCAACACCATGATCCTGTCACTGCTCTACCACCTCAGGCCCGAGGAATGCCGGCTGATCATGGTCGACCCGAAAATGCTGGAACTGTCGGTCTATGACGGCATTCCGCATCTTCTCACCCCGGTCGTGACCGATCCGAAGAAGGCGGTTCTGGCGCTGAAATGGGCCGTGCGCGAGATGGAGGATCGCTACCGCAAGATGTCGCGGCTCGGCGTTCGCAATATCGACGGTTTCAACAAGCGCGTCGCCGAGGCGCGCACGACGGGCGAGACCATCATGGTGTCGGTGCCCACCGGTTTTGACCGCACCACCGGCGAGCAGATTTTCGAGGAGCAGGAACTCGATCTCTCCGCGTTGCCCTATATCGTCGTCATCGTGGACGAGATGGCCGACCTGATGATGGTCGCCGGCAAGGAGATCGAAGGCACGATCCAGCGCCTGGCGCAGATGGCGCGCGCCGCCGGCATCCACCTGATCATGGCGACGCAGCGGCCCTCGGTCGATGTCATCACCGGCACGATCAAGGCCAATTTCCCGACGCGCATCTCGTTCCAGGTGACCTCCAAGATCGACAGCCGCACGATCCTTGGCGAGCAGGGCGCGGAATATCTGCTGGGGCAGGGGGACATGCTGCACATGAAGGGCGGCGGGCGGATCGCCCGCGTCCACGGCCCGTTCGTTTCCGACCACGAGGTCGAAAAGGTCGTCGCCCATCTGAAGACGCAAGGCACGCCCACCTATCTCGGCAGCGTCGTCGTCGACGAGGAAGAGGAAGACGAGGGCGAAGAGGATACCGCCGTCTTCGACGCGACCGAGATGGGCAGCGAGGACGACGACGCCGATGATCTCTTCGCCAAGGCGGTGAAGATCGTCCAGCGCGACAAGAAGTGCTCGACATCCTATATCCAGCGCCGCCTGTCGATCGGCTACAACCGGGCCGCCTCGCTGGTGGAACGCATGGAAAAGGAAGGTCTCGTCGGCCCCGCCAACCATGTCGGCAAGCGCGAGATCCTCGATAGCGCCGCGCCGGCTTGATCCGGCGCGCCGTGGCGCGAGCCAACCCTGAAGCAGGGAACTTCAGCCGTCTTCGCGCGCGAGAGTACCGTCGGTCTCGGCCTGCTCTGCCGCCCAGACGCTTGCGGCCTCAACGGCAACCGGGGTCGCGGACGGCGTGACGCCGAGATAGCTCTCGGTCTGGTCGACGGGAACCCCCGGCCGCTGCGTCATGCGATAGAGCGCGTAAAGGGCGATCGCCGCGAAGGTAACGCTCAGAACCAGCCAGAAGGTGAACGGACCGGCCCATTCCATCGCCCAGCCCGTGGCGAGCGGGCCGATGATCGCGCCGAGCCCGAAGGTGAACACCAGCCCGCCGGATGCGGCCGGCATATCCTCCGGCGAAAGGAAATCATTCGTGTGCGCCAGCAGCAGCGCATAGAGCGGCGTGGTCATGCCGCCGGCGATGAAGGCCAAAGCCATCATCGGCCATAACCCGCCGCCGGCGATCCAGCCCAAAAGGCATGAGAACGCCCCGATCAGCGAGGCCGCGAAGATCAACCGGCGCCGATCCATGCGATCCGATATCCAGCCGATCGGATATTGAAAGGCGAGCGCGCCGGCAAATAGCATCGCCACGAGCAGGGCAATCTGGTCCGCCGTCATGCCGATCAGCGTTCCGAAAACCGCGCTCATGCCGGATTGCGTCGCATAGGCGCTTCCAAGCAGAAATATGCCGACCGCACCGAGCGGCGATTGACGATAAAGCGCCCGCAGGGGCATCGGCCGTATGACCTCCGTTCGCGGAGCCTGCCCGACGGTCAGCAGAACCGGCGCGAACGAGATCGAGACGAGGATCGAAGCGCCGATGAACAGCACCGGGGTCTGCGCGTCGCCAAGCGTCAGGAGTCCCTGCGCGCCGATGATCCCGAGCGTCTGCGCGATCATGTAGGCGGACAGGACCTTGCCGCGCGTCTCGTTGGTCGATGCGTCGTTGAGCCAGCTTTCCGCCGTGACGTAGATGCCCGACATGCAGAACCCGATCAGGATGCGCAGCAGCGTCCACGCCCAAGGCTCGACGAGCAGTGGAAGCGTAATCAGCGCGGCCGACATGAAGCTGCCGAGCGCCGCGAAAACCCGGACATGGCCGACATTGCGGATCAGGGCAGGGGTGTAGCGGGCGCCGGAGAGGAAGCCGACGAAATAGCCGGATGTCACGATGGCGAGCGCGGCCGGCGAAAACCCCTCCAGACCGCCGCGCAGGCCAATAAGGGTAAACTGCATGCCGTTGCCGAGCATGATCAGCACGATGCCGACCAGAAGCGCCCAGATGCCTGATATGACCGTGACCATCGCCCCTCCGGAACGCCGCGCGGATTGCGCCCGGCTTCAAGAGTTTGGCACACAAATCAGGTTGCAGTTGTCCCATTTGCGTAATGAATATGGCCGACGCGCGCAGCAGCCCGTCGCGAGCACCACGCGGCGCTCCCCGACCCTGGCGTGGCAAGTGGGGCAGGGCGGCCCCACCATGGCAGGCGATGGAGGAGCCCTCTCTCAGGCCAGCCGGACGATCAGGACATCACGCGGGGGCAGGGCGAAACGGCCGTCTTTCAGGAAGGCTCCATTGCCGGCCCAGTGGTTTTCGGCGCCGGTGAGGGGCTTGCCCTCGCCATCCGTCACCGTTCCGGTCTGCGCCTGCCTTGTGGCGTTGACGAGCCAGAGATAGCGGCCGTCCTCGCCCTCGTGCAGGCGGACCTGCACCGATGGGTTGGAGGTGACGGTGTGGGCGGTCTTGCCGGTGAAGGCGAAGCAGCGGGCGAAATAGCGCTTTCCCGCCGCCGACTGGTCGCGGTAATAGCCGACCGAGGGATGGGTGCCGACGAGCAACGTGCGCCCCTTGCCGAACGCGTTCTCGACGATCGCGATCCGGCCATCGGCAAACCGCGCCAGTTCGCGGCCCTTCGTCACAGTGTAGGACTGCAGGAATCCGCCGCCCGTGGTCGAAACGCCATCGAGCGCGAAGCGGATGCGGTCGCCGATATCCGGCATGAACTCCACCTCGTCCTCGCGTACGCCGAAAACGGCATCGAGCCCGTTATTCGGCTGGACCGTGCCGACCTTGCCGCGATCACCGAAATAGCCCGGGCAGGCTTCCGAAACCAGCGTGCCGCCGGCCTTCACCCACTCGGCGAGCTTTTTGGCGTTCTCGCTTGTCAGCATGATGGGGTAGGGGAAGTAGAGCGCATCATAGGCGTCAATATCCTCGATATGCACCCAGTCGGCCTGGATGCCATTGTCGAAGAAGCCGCGATAAGCGCCCCACATGGCCTCCCTGTAGGTCTCGTAATTGCCCTCACGGCTCAGGAGACAATCCCAGGCCTGCGCCTCCGGGGCGACAAGGATGCCGATCTCGCCTTTCACCGGCTTTGCCGCCAGAAGCGGCTTCTGCTCCGGGGCATTGGTCCACTTCGCGATCTTCGAGGCCATGTCGGAGCGCGGCGTGCGCGAACCATCCATGCCATAGGAGCCGAAGGCGCCGAACAGCGGGCCGTCGAGCAAAGGCCGGTAGCGCAGGTTCAGCATGCCGCGCGCGCCGCCGGCGAACGACGTCAGCGACCACACCCGGATATCCTCGGGCTCGGCGACGCGGCCATCCTCCTTGTCGCGACCGACGACCTGCGGCTGCATCCACAGCGGCCCGCCCTGCCGCTCGGCATGCCAGAACGGCTTGCCGCGCGCGGCGGCGCGGTTGAGGTCGGCGGCATAGAAGCTGCGCCAGGACTGGTTGCCCTTGCGCGCATGGACGAAGGTATAGCCATAGACCTCGACCTTGGAGGCGGCGAGCCAGTCGTCCGAGCCGCGCGAGGCCATATCGGGGATCGCGCCGGCGACGCCATGGGCAGCGATCAGGCAATCGCTGTCGACGGCGCGGATCGTATCGATGCGGAATTGCATCTGGCCATAGTAATTCTCGCGCTTGAAATCGAGCCAGTCGAGGCATTCCGGATAGGGCGCGACCTGGCGCGGCGGTTCGATATCGTCCCATTCGGCATAGGAATAGCGATACCAGGCCTTTGCCAGCGTATCGAGATCGCCGTATTTTTCCTGAAGCCAGACGCGGAAGGCGGCCTTGGTGTGCGGATTGTAGTCGACCGCCGGCGAATAATTGCACTCGTTCCAGACATCGTAGCCGAGCAACCCCGGATGCCCCTTGTAGCGGGTCGCAAGCGCCGTCAGGAAAGCGCCGGCGGCCTCCTTCACTTCCGGGCAGTTCATCGTCAGCGAACCGGCGCCGCCGCCGTTCGGCGCGAAACCGCCGGTCGCGGCCGATACGCCCATGATCGCCGGAAGCTCGCTGCCATCGGCGCGCATCTGCCGGGCATGGGCGAACTTGCGATAGGCCCAGTCCGGCACGGTGTGGGTCAGTTCGGCAATGATGGTCTTGATGCCGTTTTCGGCGGCGAGATCCATCTGCCGGTCATATTCTTCCCAGTCGTAGAAGCCGGGCCGGCGCTCGATCGCGCTCCACATGAACCAGTGGCGGAACACGTTCAGCCCATCCTCGGCGGCAACGCCATAATCGCGCTCCCAGTCCTCGCGCGGCGGGTTCGACTTGCGGAAATAGACCGCCCCGAACGGCGTCTGCATCGGTATTTTCGTCATGATGTCCTCATCATATTATCTCGAAAGGGTCGGCGGTTTTGACCTGCGCCTCCCCCGACACGCGTCATACAGATGTGACGCCGAACAGCGGCGGGCTTCGCCGCATAGCCCCCCAATCTTCTCGCCCCGGAGGGGAGAGATGTCGCGACAGCGACAGTGAGGGGGGAGACCATCCTCGCGATCGCCCTCGCGGACTGAAACGCCGCTTCACCCTCACTGCCCCTTTCGGGGCATCTCTCCCGCAAGCGGGAGAGAGTATTGGGAGCAAGCCGCAAGGCAGCATGCGATTACCTAGCGCCCAAGGGCGAAGATCGTTCGATCACAACCCCGCAAGCGCTTCCAGCGTCCGGATCAGCGCCGAATGGTCCTTGTCGCCGTCGCCGCGGGCAATTGCGGCGTTCATCAATTGCTCGGTGGCGGCGGCATTCGGCAAAGCCAGGCCGATATCCCGGGCGGCGTTGACGGCGAGCGCCATGTCCTTGCGGTGCAGGCGGATGCGGAAGCCGGGATCGAAGGTGCGCTCGATCATCCGCTCGCCGTGAACCTTCATGATCGTCGAGCCGGCGAAACCGCCCATCAGCGCCTCGCGCACCTTGGCCGGATCGGCCCCCGCCTTCTTCGCAAACAGCAGGCCTTCCGCCACCGCCTCAATTGTCAGCCCGACGATGATCTGGTTGGCAACCTTGGCGGTCTGGCCGTCGCCGACCGGGCCGACATGGGTGATGGTCTTGCCCATCACCTCGAACAGCGGCTTGGCGCGCTCGAAATCCGCATCCGAGCCGCCGACCATGATCGTCAACGCCGCGTTCTTGGCCCCGACTTCGCCGCCGGAGACCGGTGCATCGAGATAACCACAGCCCTTTTCCGCAATCTTTTCGGCAAAGCTCTTGGTCTCGACCGGCGAGATCGAGCTCATGTCGATGACCATCTTGCCTTCGGCAAGACCGTCATCCACGCCGTTTTCGCCGAACAGGACGACTTCAACGTCGGGCGTGTCGGGCACAATGGTGATGATGATCTCGGCGGCTTCCGCGACTGCCTTCGGCGTGTCGCAGGCGGTGGCGCCCTTTTCGACGAGGAACTCGGAGACTCGCTTCACCCGGTTGATGAACAGTTCGTGGCCGGCGTCGATCAGGTGCGCCGCCATGGGTCGACCCATGAGGCCGAGGCCGATAAATCCGATTTTCATATGATCCTCCTTAAAGCCAGGGCTTCATCCAGCCGAGGCCTTCGCTTGTGCCGGCCGAGGGCTTGTATTCGCAGCCGATGAAGCCGTCATAGCCTTCCGCGTCCAGCATATTGAAAAGATAGGGATAATTGATTTCGCCCGTGCCCGGCTCATGGCGGCCGGGATTGTCGGCAAGCTGCACATGAGCGATCTTTGCCTTGAGCCGCCTGTAGGTCTCGGCAAGGTCACCCTGCATGATCTGGGTGTGATAAATGTCGTACTGGATGAACAGGTTTTCGGAGCCAACCGCCTCCAGAATGCGCTCGGCATGATCCGTGGTCGAAACGAAGAAGCCCGGAATGTCACGCAGGTTGATCGGCTCAAGCAGCAGCTTGACGCCGGCATCAGCGAGACGCGGCGCGGCGTATTTCAGGTTCTCGACCAGCGTCTGCTCGAGCTTTTCGGCTGCAATACCCTTCGGCGCGATGCCGGCGAGGCAGTTGATCTTGGGGCAGCCGAGCGCCTTGGCGTAGGAAATCGCCGTGTCCACGCCGGTCTTGAACTCCTCCACCCGGTCCGGCAGGCAGCCGATGCCGCGTTCGCCGCCGGCCCAGTCGCCGGCTGGCAGGTTGAACAGCGCCTGTTTGACGTTGGCGGCCTTCAGCGCGGCTGCAACGTCCCCCTCCGGGAAGTCATAGGGGCCGACATATTCGACGGCCGGAAAGCCGTCCTTCGCAGCGGCGGCGATCCGATCGAGAAACGGCAGGTCGGCGTAGAGAAACGAAAGATTGGCGGCAAATTTCGGCATTGAAAAACTCCTCAGGCGGTAAATCTGGTTCGATGCAGCATGCGCTTGTTGCGCGGGTCCGGGTTGGGCACGGCGGAGATCAGGCTCTTGGTGTAGTCCTCCTCCGGCGCGGTGCAGATCTGCTCGGCGCTGCCGAGTTCCACCAGCCTGCCCCGATGCATCACCGCCACCCGGTCGCAGAAATAGCGGACCACCGAAATGTCGTGGGCGATGAAGATGTAGGAGAGGTCAAGGCGCTTCTGCAGGTCAAGCAGAAGGTCGAGGATCTGTGCCCGGATCGAGACGTCGAGCGCCGAGGTCGCCTCGTCGGCGATGATCACCTTCGGGTCGAGCGCCAGCGCCCGGGCAATGCCGATGCGCTGCCGCTGACCACCCGAAAACGCATGCGGATAGCGCTCCATGGCGGAGCGGTCGAGGCCGACGAGTTCCAGCAGGTCGCCGACCTTCTGCTCGATCTCCCGGCCCGATAGCTTGCCCTGCACCACGAGAGGGTCAGCAACCACCTGCCGGACCGTCATGCGCGGATTGAGCGAGGCGAACGGATCCTGGAAGACGAGCCGGACCTGGCTGTGGAAGTTGCGCAACCCCTGCTTGTCGAGCGTCGTCACCTCCGTCTCGGTGCCATCGCCGGGGCGGTAGACCACCGAGCCGGAGGTCGGGTCCAGCACGCGGAGGATCAGCCGGCCCATCGTGGTCTTGCCCGAGCCGCTTTCCCCGACGATACCGAGGTTCTCGCCGCGCTTCAGGTCGAAGGAAACATCGTCCACGGCCTTCAGGATAAACCCCTTCTTGCCGGCGCCGGCGCCGAACACCTTGGTGAGGTTGCGCACCGACAGCACGACGTCGTCCTTCGACGCCTCCCGGGCCTCGTCCGCCACGCGCGGCTTTTCCAGCCGCACGGTCGAGGACAGGAGCTGGCGGGTATAGGGATGCTTCGCATTGTAGAAGATTTCGTCCACAGGCCCGCGCTCGACGATCACGCCGAAGCGCATCACCGCCACCTCGTCGGCGACCTCGGCGACGACGCCGAGATCGTGGGTGATCAGCAGCATGGCCATGCCGCGCTCGACCTGCAGGCGCTTGATCAGGTCGAGAATTTCGGCCTGCGTGGTGACGTCGAGCGCGGTGGTCGGCTCGTCGGCGATCAGGATATCGGGGTCGCAGGCGAGCGACATCGCGATCATCGTACGCTGGCGCATGCCGCCGGAAAACTCGAAGGTGTAGCGGTCAATCATCGCCTCCGGGTTCGGGATTTCCACCTGCGACAGCAGGCTGATCGTCTCCGCCCGCGCTTCCGCTTTGCTCATGTTGCGGTGCAGCCGCAGCGCCTCGATGATCTGGTCGCCGATCGTGTGGACCGGCGAGAGCGAGCTCATTGGCTCCTGGAAGATCAGCGATATGCGGCCGCCGCGGATCGCGCGGATTTCCTTGCCCTCATCCGGCAGCGCGTGGATATCGACCGGCTTGCCATCGGTATCGAGCACAATCGTGCCGCTGGTGATCCTGGCCGCCCTGTCGACGATCTTCAGCAGCGCCCGCGCGGTCACCGACTTGCCGGAACCGCTCTCGCCGACCAGCGCCAACGTCTTGCCGCGATGCAGGTCGAAGGTGACATCGCGCACGGCATGCAGGATGTGCTGGCGCAGATGGAAGTCGATGGAGAGGTTCTTCACCGATAGCACCGCATCGCCGAAGCCCTGGTGATCGTGCACGATGGTCTCGGGTGTGGTCATGGTCATCGCCTCAGCTATCGTAGGGATCGGCGGCATCGCGCAGGCCGTCGCCGAGGAAGTTGA
>NZ_DEPM01000030.1:0-7569 GCF_002358775.1 Martelella sp. UBA3392 | reverse complement strand
CTCTTCAGGATGTCGTCGGAAAGCTTGCGCCGCATCGCCGCGACGGGATCGAAACTGCCCGGCTCGCGCTCGTCGAGGATCATCTCGTTGACCAGCGGTTCGAGCAGCAGCACGCCTTTGATATCCTTGGCATCGGCAAGCTCGGGATCATAGCCGGTGTCGTCATAGACCTTGCGCCGCACCGGGTCCTTCAGCAGATCATAGGACGCCTGAAGACGGGCGAACCGTTCGCCGTCGCCGCCGCTGTCGGGATGCGCTTCCTTGGCCAGCCGCCGGTAGGCCGCGCGCACGGTCTCGCTATCGCAATCGCGATCTATGCCCAGCACTTCATAGGGGTCGATCAAGCCGTCACCCGTTTCATCCCGTTAAACAACGCCTCATGGACTAGCGCGCCCGCCCCCGCTGTTCAAGGTGAAAGAGGGTTGAAATGCGCGCAGATCGCGCGCCGCGCGATCAATCCGGACAGTTTTCCCCCGAGGGCACTTTGTGGCCGCAAATTTGACATTCGGGCGTCCAAATTCTACACATCAGCCGTGCCGTCGACGAACGCCGTCTTCGGCAAGCCTCCTTTATTGCTTATTTGGAGGCCTTAGCGACGCCGCCTGAGGCTTCGCATGCCCGCCCCCATGCGGGATCATCGTCCGCACGCACACCCCGCGTTTTAACGCGTGCAAGCGCTGGCACAAAGCGCTGGACAATCCGATGTCCGCCGGAGAAGGAACAAGTATGAGCGTCAAACTGACCGCTAAGAACGTGTCGAAACTGTTCAATGATGACGATGGCGAAGGCGCGCGACGCCTCGCTGCTGGCGAAAGCAAGGAAGATATCTTCAAGGCAACCGGCGTCACTGTCGGGATCGACAATGTCAGTTTCGACGTCAACGAGGGTGAAATCTTCGTGATCATGGGGCTGTCCGGCTCCGGAAAATCGACGATCGTTCGCACACTCAACGGCCTGATCCCCCCGACATCCGGCCAGATCATCATCGACAATGTCGACGTCGCCTCCTGCGACAAGGAAACGCTGCGCGAAGTCAGGCGCAAGAAAATCACCATGGTTTTCCAGCACTTCGCGCTGTTTCCTCATAAAACGATCATAGATAATGTCGCCTTCGGATTGAAGCTCAAGGGCATGGGCAAGGAAGAACGCCACGAACTGGCGCGCGCTTCGCTCGCCAAGGTCGGGCTCGAGGCCTATGCCAACAGCTATCCGAGCCAGCTTTCCGGCGGCATGCAGCAGCGCGTAGGTCTCGCGCGCGGGCTTGCCAACGATCCCCAGATCCTGCTGATGGACGAGCCCTTCGGCGCGCTCGACCCGCTGATCCGGCGTGAAATGCAGGACGAGTTGATGGTTCTTCAAAAAGAATTGAAGAAGACCATCATCTTCATCACCCACGACCTCAACGAGGCCATGATCCTCGGCGACCGCATCGCGATCATGAAGGACGGCGCCTTCGTGCAGGTCGGCACGGCGCAGGAGATCGTCTCCGCGCCTGCTGATGATTATGTCCGCGCCTTCGTATCCGACATCGACCGCAGCCGGGTCTTCAAGGTCTCCGATATTTCGCAGGATGCCGCATGGGTGAAGGTCGATTCGACCACGGCCGATGCGCTTGCGGTCATGGACAAGGCCAAGTCGGATCTTGCCTACGTCGTCGAAAAAGGCGTGCCGGTCGGGCTGCTGATGCGCTCGGACGCGATGGGGGCCGCCCGTTCCGCCCCGGTGCGCGAGGTCATGTACGCCGAACCGCCAACGGTTTCCGAAGGGTCGTTCCTGAACGAGGTCTATGGCGCCGCCCAGGCCGGCGTGCCGATGGCCGTGACCGATGATGCCGGCAAGCTCGTCGGCGTCGTCTCGCAGGAAGCGATCTTCGAACAGCTGACCGCCGATACGGAGGAGCCGCCTCCCCCACTCGCCGAAGAAGAAGCCAAGAAGCAGGCCCCGGCCCCCAGCCAGCCGGCATCAGAATAAGCCGAGAGGGAGACAGACATTGTTCGATCCATCACAGTATTTCACCATTCCTTTCGATAGTTGGGTGAATGACTTCGTCCGCGGCTTTCTGGTGCCGAATTTCCGGCCGTTCTTCCGCGCGCTTCAGGTGCCGGTCAACCAGGTTCTGATGGCGCTGGACGGCTTCCTGGCCTTCATACCGATGCTGGTGCTGACGGCGGTGTTCGCGCTGCTTGCTTGGCGCATCGTCGGCAAGACCATGGCGATCGTCACGATCGTCGGCTTCCTGTTCGTCGATCTCATCGGGCTGTGGCCGGAAACCATGACGACGCTTGCCATGATCCTGACCTCGGTGATCTTCTGCACCGTCATCGGTGTGCCGGTCGGCATTCTCGTCGCCCGCAGCGATATGATGTGGAAGATCGTAAGGCCGATCCTCGACGTGATGCAGACGGTGCCAAGCTTCGTCTATCTCGTGCCGATCGTGATGCTGTTCGGCGTCGGCATGGCGCCTGGCATCATCGCCACCATCATCTTCGCGCTGCCGCCGATCATCCGCATGACCAATCTCGGCATCCGCAATGTGCGCACCGATCTGATCGAGGCATCGGAGGCTTTCGGCGCCACCTATTCGCAGACACTGTTCGAAGTTCAGCTGCCGCTTGCCATGAGAACCATCATGGCGGGGTTGAATCAGACGCTGATGTTGGCCATGTCAATGGTTGTCATCGCAGCGCTTATCGGCGCGGGCGGCCTGGGACAGGTCGTCAACACGGGCCTCGGCCGGCTCGATGTCGGCGGCGCGACCGCCGGCGGCGTCGGCATCGTGGTCCTTGCGATCGTGCTCGACCGCATCACCCAGGGCCTTGTCGAGCCATCAGATCCCAACCGGATGACGTTCCGTCAGGCGTTGGGTACGCTTTTCAGCGGTCAGAAAAAGGCCGCCGAATAAAACGAAGGCGTCCATTCGGACGCTTTCCAAAAGGGATCTCCAATCCCGTCGCCAAGGCGGTTGCCTGCAACAGGGCAAGCGCCGCAACACGAAGAAACGGAGAAACGCTCATGAACAACAATCTCACCAAACTGACCGCCGCCCTTATGCTTGGCGCCGCCAGCATCGTACCGGCCACTGCCGCCTTCGCGCAGGAACCCGGCGATGGCAAGACCATCAAGATGGCGCAGGCCGACTGGGATACCGGCTGGTTCCAGGCCGAAATCTACAAGCAGATGTTCGAGGATCTCGGCTACAGCGTAACCGGCCCGATGACGCTCGGCGCTTCCGCCTTCTATCAGGCCGTCTCGCAGGGCGATGTCGACCTCTGGGTCAATGGCTGGTTCCCGCTGCACGAAACCTACAAGCCGACCTTCGAAGGCAAGGCCAAGGTTGACGGCGCGGTCGCCAAGGGCGGCGCGCTGCAGGGCTACCTTGTCGACAAGGCGGCGATCGACGAATTCGACATCAAGACGCTTGACGACTTCAAGCGCCCGGAAGTCAAGGAAGCCTTCGACCGCAATGGCGACGGCAAGGCCGATCTGGTCGCCTGCCCGCCCGGCTGGGGCTGCGAGCTGACGATTTCGAAGCACATGGAAGAGTTCGACCTGGGTGACGACATCAACCCGATCAAGGCCGGCTACTCCGCTTCGATGGCCGATGCGATCGCCGCCTACCAGAACGGCGAGCACATCCTGTTCTACACCTGGACCCCGAACTGGACCGTTGACCAGCTTTCGCCGGGCAAGGACGTGATGTGGATCGAAGTGCCGCAGAAGGAAGGCGTCGAACTGCCGGCTCCGGCCAAGGGTCTCGACACCTGCGTCGCCGATCCATGCTACATGGGCTTTGTCGCCAACGACATCGTTCCGGTCGTCAATGACGACTTCATCGCCGACAACCCGGCCGTCGATGCGCTCCTGAAGGAAGTATCGATCCCGCTGGCAGACATCTTCGCCCAGAACTCGAAGATGAACGATGGCGACGACGACGTTCAGGCGCAGGCCACCGAGTGGATCAAGAACAACCAGGACATGGTTGACGGTTGGCTCGAAAAGGCCCGCGAAGCCGCTGGCTGATAGCGTCTGATATAGACGCCGGAAGGACGGTTGAGCCGCCCTTCCGGCTTTTTTTTGCAAAGACAATTATCCCATATCCGACAGGATCGTTCCATATCCTGAGCTATCTAGCTCCATGTGACTGAATAACCTTCCGGTTTTGAAACAAACGGCGTCATTGTCCCGTTGTTCGGAAACTGCGCGACAAGATTAAGGATATCGCCCTTAGCCAACGACATGTTTGGCAAAAACGGGGCTGTGAAGTCTTTTCCTTCATAGAGGGCGATCGGCGGTGGTACAGGGTAATCGACTACCTTTTTTCCGTCGCTTGACCGCCAACCCCTGATGATCTGTCCCGCCTGCGGTGCCGTTCCCATCACAACCGTCTCGCCGACATAAGAGACAAAGAGGCATCCCCGCTGGTAGGTGCCGAGCACCACGACAAATGCATCGGATGGCCTACTACTCAAGTCTTTTGCCGCCGTGGCAGACAGGATCGTGCCTTTGGTCAGTCTACCGTCAACCGTGACAGACCATGTGCCGTTGGCATCGGCTTTGGTCGAATAAAACCATATACTCGTGTCTCCCTTGTCCACAGATAGGCTGATAAACTCGCCAGGCCCCGCCCGCCCCGATACGGTGTTGTTCAACACGGTGCCGACATTCACCGTAGTTGCTGTATATATGCCGCCAGTAAAGCTGTCCTGCCATACAGCCTGAAGACCGGAAGGATTGCCCCATAAGCCCGGCGAACTCTCCGTTCTGGCGTTACTCAGAAGCTCCTTTTTAACAAGGCCCGTCGTCGGGGTTCCTGCCGCCACCATGACCGATGCGCTGTCCTTCACCTTCCAGACCGTCCAGAGCTGCTCGCCGTCGCTTGCCAACTCCGGCCCCCCTTCGGCGATGACATCCACCTTCTTGGGAGGCTGAATCTTGCCGGCGGAAAGCGCGCAATAGCCGATATGGCCGTCGTCATCGGCACTGAAAGCGAAATAGAGCGTATCGCCAACAACCGCCATGCTCGGGCCGGAATTGATGGCAAAATCTGTTCGTTGCGGCGCACTCCATTCTCTTCCGTCGAACCAAGCATAGGCCAGTTTGGACTTGGATTCACCGTCGCTCCACGCCAGATAAAGCTTGCCTTCATAGCTGGTGAGCGCCGGGCTTTCAAACGTCCGCACATTTGGTTGCGCCGACGGCGTCCTCCAGGACCAGCCCTCTGCATCGCAAACCTTCCACATGATTTTGTTGTCTTCGGCATTCCTCCAAACGAGGTGCACCTCGTTATCGTGGGCCGTGATGGCGGGCACAGAACTGGTATGCACTTCCAGATGGTTCTGCTCGAACCAGACACCGTTCAACAAAAAGGTGTAGTAGATGAGGCTGACGTTGTTGCCTATGCTTTTAGTCCAGATCACCCAGTCGATGCCATTCGCGCGGGTGCAACGCGGCGAAATATAGCGTTGGGTTGTTGAGACAAGTGACGGAGGGCCCCAAAGCGCGGGTGCTTCATCGACAGAATTTTCTATTTCCGCCAGCGGCATGACTTTATTCCTTATCAATAGCGCACATGCAAAGTTGCAACATCAGCAACACAAAACAACTTACAAGCACTATTCTATCAGTGGATGTTTAATCTTGCGATATTACAACTAAAACAAGATTTCACATTTGGTCAGGCGACGAAAGTCCGAGCCGCCATTCCAAAAGGCACCGGCACGGCTCATGGCAGACTTTGACAGCCTACAAGTGCACGCGGCTTCCGGAATCGCCGACAATTTAAAAAGAAAATCCCGACCTTGTGTTCCTAAGGCCGGGTTTTTCAATGATCCTACAATTCCAGTCAGTTGCCGTCGAGGCTGATGCCCTTGGTCTCGATGCGGAAGAAGAAGGTCACCAGCGCGCCGACAAGCGAGGTTGCCACGAGGGCGTAGAGAAGCGCCGTCGTGCCGATATCGGCGAGAAGGACCGGGAAAAGGAAGGCCGTGAGGCAGGCCCCGATCTTGGCGAAGGAGGCCGCGAACCCCGCCCCCGTTCCCCTTATCCGCGTCGGAAACACTTCGCCGGCGATCAGATAGGTCTGCGCGTTGGGGCCGAGATTGGTCATGAAATTGAAAAGCATGAAGCCGGTGAAGATCAGCGCGGTCTGCGTCGCCCCGCTATAGGCTCCGGCCTGGGCGGCGATAAACAGTCCAGCGGCGCAGCCGACAAAGCCGAACACCTGCAACCTGATCCGCCCGATCCGATCGGCGAGCAGGACGGCTGCGACAATGCCGACCAAGAGAAGCACGTCCAGCAAAGCCGTGCCCTTGGCGGCGATCAGGTCGTTATGCACGAGATCGGCGATGTTCTGGGCATGCTGGCGTTGGTGGCCGACGGTGGCGGCCAGGATCGTCGGCGTGAAGATGCCGATGCCATAGGTGCCGAGGTCCTGCAGGAACCATGGCACGGAGGCCAGGATCAGCGCCCTGCGGTTCTGCTTCTGAAACAGACCGCGATAGCCGGTCGCATGCGGCCTCTCACCATGCTTTTCCCGCCGGCCGTTGATGGAGATCGTCTTCGGGTAAAGCGGATTGCGGCGCAGCAGCTTCTGCAGTTCCGTCTCCGCGGCGCGCTCCCGGCCGCTGACGGCCAGCCAGTGCGGGCTTTCGGGAATGAAGAACCGGCCGGCGAACACCGCAAGCGCCGGAATGATCGCGCAGCCATACATCCAGCGCCATGCGCCAACCGACGGGTCCAGCGTGAGGATGATATAGCCGAGCACCGTGCCGAACAGCGCGCCGACAGCCTGAAACCCGAAGGCGGAAAGCACGAGCCCTCCACGGGTGCGCGACGGCGTGCTTTCCGAAATCACCAGATGGGCCGTGGGGTAATCGCACCCAAGCGCGAGCCCCATGCCGAACAGGCAGACGATCAGCCATGAGAAGTTCGGCGTGAACACGATCATTGCCAGAAAGGCAATGAAAAGGCCGATCTCGAAGATGAACACCCGCTTGCGACCGAAACGATCCGAAAGGCTGCCAAGCGCGCTCGCGCCGATCAGAATGCCGAACAGCGAGGCCGAGCCGACCATACCGTGCTGAACGGCATTGAGGCCGAATTCCTTGGCGATCAGCGGCATGGCGACGCCGGTCATGAAAACCACAAGGCCCTCGAAGAACTTGCCGGCGACCGAAAGGCTCCAGATTCGCCACTGCATCGCCGTCATCTGCGGCGCCGGCGCTGCCGTGCCATCCGCCCAATACGGGTGCTCGTCGATATAATGCTGGACGCTGTGGCCATCAGCCTCGGTCCGCACTTCCTTGTCTACCACGTTCATCACAATCCCTTCCGTGCCGGTCGCAAACTCCTGCAGCAACAGTCCTAGTGATGTCGGTTGAGGTTTTGATGACAATACCCGAAATACGGGCTCTGGATTGGGGGGATGATGTGCCGAGAGAACGAATTGAACAGGAACAGAGGCCCGACTTTGAACGCCGGGCCTCTCTTGGTTGCTGACAAAGCAACGAGCCTTGACCATCATTTGTTGTCGCCCTTCTTTCTTGAGTCATGCTCGGACTTGATCCGAGC
>NZ_DEPM01000031.1:7150-13445 GCF_002358775.1 Martelella sp. UBA3392 | reverse complement strand
CAAGAACAACAGAGTTGATGACGCGGAGAATGAGGAGAGTGCGGAGGACCAAGCCAACGAGTGGTTTCGCCGGCCATGCCCGAAGGAGAAGCCTGCCGTAGTCCGGAAAGCATGCGATCTTCAACGCCCGCACACGCCTCAGCTATGGGCGAAAATGTCGGTTTCTTCCCAGCCGAGAAGGTCGAGCTTCGCCCTTGTGGGCAGGAACTCGAAACAGGCGCTGGCAAGCTCCATCCGGCCATCGCGGATCAGCCGTTCCATCAGCTTGTCGCGCAGGCGATGCAGATAGAGAACGTCGGAGGCGGCATATTGCAACTGCGCCTCGGTCAGTTCCTCGGCAGCCCAGTCGGAGGATTGCTGCGCCTTGGAAACGTCGATGTCGAGCATTTCCTTGAGATTGTCCTTGAGCCCGTGCCGGTCGGTATAGGTCCGGGTCAGGCGCGAGGCGATCTTGGTGCAGAACACATTGGCCGTGGTGACGCCGAAGGTGTGATAGAGCACGGCGATATCGAAGCGGCCGAAATGGAAGATCTTCTGTCGGTCCGGATCGGCGAGCATGGCGACAAGGTTCGGCGCCTCCGTCTGCCCCGGCGCGATCTGGATCAGGTCGGCGCTGCCGTCGCCCGGCGAAATCTGCACCACGCACAGCCGGTCGCGGCGCGGAATAAGGCCCAACGTCTCGCTGTCGATCGCAATCGCGCCGGTATAACGCGCCGCCTGTTCTGCCGGAATATCCTGTTTGTGCACGCGGATCATATCGCGCATCTCCATCGCCTGTCTTGTCGTCATGAACCGGGTTCATAGCGGATTGGCCCGCGCGACGATACCCAAAAACACCGGCCCGGCCGAGATCCTCCCCATGCTGCTGCGCGCGCAGGGGTGTTGTGCAATCCCGGCCAAGCGGCTATCGCATGAGGCAAGCCCGGCGGAGACATTCCGCTTCCTTCAGCGTAACCGGAAAGGACGGCCATGAGTCTGTTGAAACCCGTCCGCGCATTGTGGCAGCGCCATCGTGCGCTTTCCATCGCCTTTATCGGGGCCCTGCTTCTGACGCTGGCCCTCGCGCTCAAGACCGTGCTTGCGGTCTATTACTGGCACAGCCCTCGCGATCTGGAGCTGAAGAGCTGGATGACGCTTGGTCATGTGGCGATGGTGAACGATATCCCCGTCCACGAACTCGCCGAGGCGCTCGGCCTCGATCCGGAACACAGCCGCCGCCTGCCGCTCTGGCGGATCACGCGCGAGCGCGGCGAGACGCTGGAGGAACTGGAAGAACAGATCGCCGAAGCCCTCGACGAGCACGAACGGGCCGGCGACGATGAATGAACAGTTTCTGGCGCTGGTGCCGGTCTACGGCATTCCGGTCATGGCGCTCATCGTGTTTCTGGCCTGCCTCGGCATACCGATGCCCGCCGCCGTGATCATGCTGTTCGGCGGGTCGCTGGCCGCATCGGGCGACTTGCCGATGCTGCCGACCATCCTCGCCTGCCTTGCCGCCGCCTGCACCTCCGACCAGATCGGCTACTGGGTCGGGCGCAAGGGCGGCGCGAAATATCTGGCGCGGTTTGCCGCGCGCGGCCCCAAGCGCCAGCGCCTGGTGGACCGCGCCCAGGACTATCTCGAACGGCGCGGCGTTTTCGCCATCTTTTTCACGCGCTGGCTGCTGGCCCAGATCAGCCCCTATATCAACCCGGTGGCGGGCGCTGCCGGCATGCGCTGGCGCGCCTTTACCATCGCCGCCATCTGCGGCCAGACCGTCTGGGTGTCGACCTATAACCTGCTCGGCTTCATGTTCTCCCGCAACATCATCGCCGTCGCGCACGTCGCCGGCAACGCCACCGGCTTTCTCGCCGCCGGCGTGATTTCGCTTGCGCTGTTCTGGTATATCACCCGCGTCCTGCACTTCTCTCTCAAGAAGCGAAGGCGCAAGCGTTACCTGAAGCCGCGCGGTCGGCGAAGCCGCAACTGAGGTTCATCAAACCGCAGCAAAAACGTCATCGGATTGTTATCTGGCGGGACTATCGCGGAAGCGCACTAACCCTTCCCGACGCTCTTTCAAAGAGGTTCCCATGCGCGCCCGTCTCGCACTACTCGCCGCCGCCACCTGCCTTGCAGGTGCTGCCAATGCCGCAACCATCTATCCGCTCGATCGCGCCACCGTGCTGTCGTCCTCGCCGTTCGACTTCAAGGTCGAACTCGACGCGGTCTATGACGCCGGCGATATCGACGTCACCGTCAATGGCAAGCCCTATGCCGAAGTCTTCGGCCAGGAAGCCGAATTCGTCACCGATGAAAAGGGCAAGAATGACGAGAGCCTCGGCTCGGCCCTGATCCTGCGCGATCTGGCGCTTGCCGACGCCGGCGACTACACCGTTGCCGTCAAGGCCGGCGACGAGGAAAAGACCGTCACCTGGACCGTCTATGACACGCCTGAAATGCCGAAGGCCAAGAACATCATCTTCTTCGTCGCCGATGGCATGTCCATGGGTCACCGCACCGCCGCCCGCATCATGTCCAAGGGCATGACCGAGGGCAAGGCCGACGGCCGTCTCCACATGGACGACCTCGACAATATGGCCACGATCGGCACCTCCTCGACCCATTCGATCGCGACCGATTCCGCCAACACCATGTCGGCCTACATGACCGGCCACAAGACCCGCGTGAACGCGCTCGGCGTCTATGCCGACCGCACGCCGGACAGCCTTGACGACCCGAAGGTCGAAACCATCGCCGAGGCGCTGCGCCGCCAGACCGGCAAGTCGATCGGCGTCGTTTCCACCGCCGAAATCGAAGACGCCACGCCGGCCGCCGTCGTCGCCCATACCCGCCTTCGCGGCGACAAGGCCGAGATCGTCGGCATGTTCTACGACGTCCAGCCGGAAGTCGTCCTCGGCGGCGGTTCCGCCTACTTCCTGAAGTCCGATGTCGCCGGTTCCAAGCGCAAGGACGACAATGACTACATCGCCATGTTCGAAGAGGCCGGCTACACCGTCGTCACCTCCGCCGACGAACTGGCATCCGCCGAGAAGCCGGCAGACGGCAAGCTGCTCGGCCTGTTCCACACCGGCAACATGGATTCCACGCTCGACCGCGAATTCCTGAAGAAGGGCAGCGTCGACAAGTTCCCGAGCCAGCCCGGCCTCGTGGACATGACCACGGCCGCGATCGACCAGCTTTCGAAGAACCCGGAAGGCTTCTTCCTGATGGTTGAAGCCGCCAATGTCGACAAGATGTCGCATCCGCTCGACTGGGACCGCGCCGCCGTTGACATGATCGAGTTCGACCAGGCCATCGGCGCCGCGATGGAATGGATGAAGTCCAACCCGGACACGCTGATCGTCGTCACCGGCGACCACACCCACGGCGTCTCGGTGATCGGCACGATCGACGACGAGGTCCAGGCCGACGAAATGCGCAACAAGGTCATGACCTATGACGACGCCGGTTTCCCGAACTATACGGACGAAAACGGCGACGGCTATCCGGACCAGATCGACGTTTCGCGTCGCCTCGCCATGTTCGCCAACAACTTCCCCGACTATTACGAGACCTTCCGCCCGAAGATGGACGGTCCGTTCGAGCCGGCCGTGAAGGACGAGAACGGCCGCTACGTCGCCAACGAAGCCTACAAGGATGTCCCCGGGGCGGTTCTGCGCACCGGCAACCTGCCCTATGACGCCTCGACCGGCGTTCACGCCGTCGATGATGTCCTGCTGCAGGCCACCGGCCCCGGCGCCGACGGCTTCAAGGGCTATATGGAACAGTCCGACGTCTACGGCGTGCTGGCCGACACCTTCGCTCTCGGTTCCAGCCAGAAGCAGTAAGCTTCTTTTCCAAGTCGGGACCGGGCGGCTTTCGCCCGGTCCTCTCCTGCCAGGAGATCTGATCCGATGACCGCTCTGCCCCTTTCCCGCCGTAGCCTGCTTGCCGCCTTCGGCGCGCTCGGCCTCGGCCTTGCCGTCCGTCCGGCCTTCGCCGCCGACGGACTGTCCTTTGACGATCTTTACGGCTCCTTCAGCCCGCTCGGCCTCAAATTCTCCGACAAGGTGAAGCAACTGACGGGAAAGAAGGTCTCGATCCGCGGCTTCATGGCCCCGCCGCTGAAGGCGGAGGCGAAATTCTTCGTGCTGTCGGAAATCCCGATGGCGCTCTGCCCGTTCTGCTCCTCGGATGCCGACTGGCCGGACAATATCATGGTCGTCTATCTCGACCGCAAGCAGACCTTCACCCAGCCCAACCAGATGATCGAGGTGACCGGCACGCTCGAGCGCGGCTCCTGGGTGGACCCCGAGACCGGCTTCGTCAGCCAGCTGCGCCTGCGCGGCGCGCGTTATAGCAAGGTCTGAAACGACATACCCGAAAGGCCAGTCACGATGCTGCCTCTCTCGCTCAACGATATCGCCGTCACCTTTCCGGGCCTCGACAGTCCGGTGCTGACAATCCCGAAGCTCGATATCGCCGCCGGTGAGCGGGTCGCGATCACCGGCCCCTCGGGTTCCGGCAAAAGCACCTTCGTCAACATCATCACCGGGCTGGAGCGGCTCACCCATGGCAGCGCCCGCTGGGGCGAGACCGATCTTTCCGCGCTGTCGGAAAGCCGGCGCGACCGGTTTCGCGGCGAGAATATCGGCCTGATCATGCAGGATTTCCATCTGTTTCCGGCCCTTTCTGCGCTCGACAACGTGCTGCTGCCGGCAAGGCTTGCCCGCGCCGCCGGAAGCGAGCGCATAAAGCGCGCGCACGACCTGCTCGAGCGCGTCGGCCTTTCCCGTCACGACCAGAAGACCGGCACGATGTCGCGCGGCGAAATGCAGCGCGTGGCCGTTGCCCGCGCGCTGTTGCGCGAGCCCGGCATCATCGTCGCCGACGAGCCGACGGCAAGCCTCGACGCCGCATCTGGCGAGACTGTCGGGAGCCTGCTGCTGGAGCTTTCCGAGGACGCCACGCTGATCGTCGTTTCCCATGACCAGCGGCTGATCGCGCCGCTGACGCGCGAGATATCGTTGCTTGCCGGCGTCATCGCCAGCGACGAGAAGAGAGGCTGACCCCATGTTCCGTTTCATCCTCGCAGACATCAAACGTCTTTGGGCCGGCTCCATCGTCATCGTCATTCTGATCATGCTGGCAACCGCGCTCGGCGTCGCCGTGACGCTGGAAGAGCGGGCGCTGAGGCTTGGCAGCGCCCGGGCCTCGGAGAAATTCGATCTGGTGATCGGCGCGCCCGGCAGCGAAACCCAGCTCGTGCTCTCCTCGGTCTTCCTGCAGGCCGCCGACCTGCCGCTGATGGACGGCGACATCCTGCCCGACCTTCAGGCGGACCCCCGCGTGGCCTGGGCCGCGCCCATAGGCTTCGGCGATTCCTATGAAGGCTACCCGATCGTCGGCACAACATCAGAGCTGATCGAAAACACGACGCCCGGCTTTTCCCAAGGCGGCAATTTCAACCATCTGGGCGAGGCGGTGATCGGCTCGGCGGTCGATCTTTCGATCGGCGACACGATCAAGCCGATGCACGGCACGGTCGAAACCGGCGGCCACACCCATGACGAACTCGCCTATACCGTCACCGGCAGGGCCGACCCCACCGGCACGCCATGGGACCGCGCCATTTTCGTGCCGATCGAGGCGGTCTGGAAAATCCACGGCATGGAAGCGCACGAGGCCGACGACCATGATCACGAGGCGGCCGGCCATGATCATGACGATCAGGCGGACGACCACGAACACGAGCATGACCATGAGGCGGCCGGCCCGGAGCATGACCATGAATCCGAACATGCGGATGCGGACCATGACGAACACGCCACCCACGATGATCACGACGAGGCGGGGCATGAAGAGGACCATCATCATATCGACCCCGCAGCACCTGTTGACGAGCACTGGCATGAAGGCGAAACGCCCGGCCTGCCCGCGATCCTGGTGAAGCCGAAATCGATCGCCGATGCCTATAAGCTGCGGCAGGACTACAGGGGCGACCAGACGCTCGCCGTTTTCCCGGCGGAGGTGCTGACCAAACTCTACGCCACGCTCGGCGATGCCAAACAGGTGCTGACCGCGATTGCGGCGGGCGCGCAGGTGCTGGTTGCCGTGGCGCTGATGCTCGTCACCGTCATTCATGTGTCCCAGCGCCGGCGCGAGATCGGGGCATTGCGCGCTTTCGGCGCGCCGCGCGGCGCGGTGTTCACGATCGTATGGAGCGAATTGTTCCTGCTGGTCGCGATCGGCATCGCGCTCGGCTACGCGGCGGGCCTTGCGGCGGCGCTTGCGATCGCGCGATCGATCACGGCGG
>NZ_DEPM01000031.1:0-6847 GCF_002358775.1 Martelella sp. UBA3392 | reverse complement strand
CGCGATCGATCACGGCGGAGCGCGGCGTGTCGCTTCCGGTCGAGTTCACGCGCGCCGATCTCGGCTCCGCCGCCGTGCTGGTGGCGGTCGCGGCCGTGCTTTCCGCCCTGCCCGCGCTGATTGCCTATCGCCAGTCACCGGCGGCCGCCCTGAAAAGCTGACGCGGCGGAAGCGATTGAAGTCCGTCCGGCGGGCTGGCGACCTTGACACCGGTCGCGGCGGGGAACAATTTCGGAACACGCGGCACGAGCCGCGCCGCCCGCCTGAAAGCCCGCCATGCAAGAAATATTCAACAGCGTCATCCCGATCTTCGCCCTCATCCTGATCGGGTGGGTCGCCGTCAAGGTCCGCTATCTGCCTGCCGAAAGCGCCGGCGTGCTTTCGGGCTTCGTCTACAGGATCGGCCTGCCGGTGCTGCTGATGCGCACCATCGCCAACGCGGATTTCACCGGCGCCGACCCGTTGCGTATTTGGGGCGTCTATTTTGCCAGCGTAGCGATTGCCTGGATCGCGGCCGCCATGGTTTCCCGCTTCGTCTTCAACCGGGACCGCGTCTCCGCCGTCATCATCGGGCTTTCCGGAACGTTTTCCAATCTCGCCCTACTCGGCATTCCGCTTGTCAGCCATGTGGCGGGCGAAACCGCGCTGGTGGCGCTTTCAATCGTGCTCGCGATCCACATGCCGGTGCTGATGGTAACCGCCACGGTGCTGGCCGAACGCGCGAAGGCGCGCGAGGGCGGCGCGACCAGCGACCCGGCCCGCCTCGCCGCCACCGTCGGCTACAATCTTGCGACCAACCCCCTGGTGATCGGCCTCATCATCGGCGCGGCGATGAATCTCACCGGTCTGCAACCGGCGGGACCGCTTGCGACCGTCATCTCGATGCTCGCCGGCATCGCAGCGCCCGTGGCCCTGGTCTCGATCGGGATGACGCTTGCGCAATACAAGGTGGCGGGCAATGCCGGTCTTTTCTCCGCGATCACCGTCATCAAGCTCGCCCTGCTGCCGGCCTTGGTCTTCGCGCTTTCGCACGCTTTCGGCCTGCCGCAACCGATCATGGCCGGGCTGGTGCTCGGCGCGTCCTGCCCGGCGGGCGTCAACGCCTTCCTGCTTGCCGATCAGTTCGGCGCCGGCCGCAACATCGCCGCCTCCACCATTACGCTGACCACGCTGCTCGGCGTGGTCACGGTCAGTCTCTGGGTGCTGCTGCTCGGGTATTGATTTTTGCCTTGATGAAAGCGGGACAAAGCCCGATCTGCAAAGCGACGAGCTTTGCCCATCGTCTGTCATCTGTCGTTCGTTCTTGTGTCATGTTCGGACTTGATCCGAGCATCCAAGCGGCTTGAATCACTGCATTTGCAACGATTTACAAGGCTCCTGCCGGGTGGCCTGGATCCTCGTGTCAAGCACGAGGATGACGCAGAACGTGGGAGAGGGTTGTCCCCAAACTGAAAACGGGGCCGAAGCCCCGTTCCATTTATTCGCTCTTTTCAGGCTGCTCGACATCGGCGGCGCCGGGTGGCGTGGCCTCGGGGTTGTCGGTGGGTTCGGCCGTCGTGCCTTGCGGGTTGGCAGGGCCCGCATCGGCATCGCCGGCAGCCTCATCCGTTGCCGCGGGGGCCGGCTCGCTGCCTTGTGACGGCGATGCCTCGGCGCCTTCACCGGCCTCGCCTGCTGCCTCGCCGGTTGCCGCACCGTCATCGGTCGCCGCGCCATCTTCGGCCGCAGCGGCATCGTCCTCGGCCGGCGGTTCGGGGAACGGCACCGGATCGTTCGACATGGTGCTGAGATAGGCGATCAGGTCGGCGCGGTCCTTGTCGGAGGAAAGGCCGGCAAAGCCCATGGCCGTGCCCGGGATATCCTTCTTCGGCGCCTTGATGAATGCATTCAGGTTCTCATAGGTCCACAGCTTGCTGCCGCCCTCGGAAAAATCCTGCATCGCGGCGGAATAGGAAAAACCCTCATGGCTGGCGATCGGGCGGTCAACGACGTCCCAGAGGTTCGGCCCCACCTTGTTGGGCCCGCCCTCGGTGTCGGTGTGACAGGCCTGACAGCGCTTGAAAACGCGCTCGCCGGCTTCGGCATTGGCATCGACGAGCAGAACGGCAATCGGCGTCTCTTCCTCGGCAACAGGAGCACCGCCGCCCGGGGTCTCGGCAACCTCGATGACGAAACCTTCCTTTTCGGGATGGTGCGGGTCGAAGATCGCTTCTGAGATGAAAGATACCGTCATCAGGACGAAGACCGTCCCCAACAGGGCCGCGAGGACCATATTGAGATTGAATTTCATTGCGTTGCCGCTCCCCTTCCGTCCAGCCTCTCTACCGGACACCTTGCATTCTTGCAGAACCTATGTCTTTTGATGCCGCGATGCAACGCCGCATCGGCATGCACACCGGCCCGTCAGACTGTCAGTGGCAAATTAACGGAGAGCTTGCAAGTGGCGATCGACAAATCCGATGAAACGATCATTCTTATTCCCGCCCGGATGGCCTCCAGCCGCCTCCCCGGCAAGCCGCTGGCCGATATCGCCGGCCGGCCGATGATCGTCCATGTCGCCGAGCGCGCGCGCGAATCAGGCATGGGCCGCGTGGTCGTGGCCGTCGATGACGAGGCCGTTTTCAAGGCGGTGGAGGCGGCCGGCTTCGAGGCGGTGATGACCGGTATGGCCCACCAGTCCGGTTCCGACCGTATCCACGAGGCGCTCGGCAAGGTCGATCCCGACGGCCGCGCCCAACTGATCGTCAACGTCCAGGGCGACCTGCCGACCCTCGACCCGGCGCTGATCGAGGCTTCGCTGGCCCCGCTCGCCGACCCCGCGGTCGATATCGCCACGCTCACCGTCGAGATCACTGATGAAGCAGAAAAGACCGCATCGCAGGTGGTCAAGCTCGTCGGCTCGCCGGTCGGCCCGACACGGCTGCGCGCGCTTTACTTTACTCGCGCGACCGCGCCATGGGGCGAAGGCCCGCTCTACCACCACATAGGACTTTATACCTATCGGCGCACCGCCCTCGAGCGCTTCGTCTCGCTGCCGGTCTCGCCGCTGGAAGGGCGCGAGAAGCTGGAGCAGTTGCGTGCGCTGGAAGCCGGCATGCGCATCGATGCCGAGATCGTCAAGACCGTGCCGCTCGGCGTCGATACCGCCGAGGACCTCGCAAAGGCGCGCCGCATTCTGGAAGGTGTCACCTCATGATCATGAAAACCAACCGCATCTCGTTCCAGGGCGAATACGGCGCCAATTCCGACATGGCCTGCCGGGACATGTATCCCGAGATGGAGCCGCTGCCGTGCAAGACCTTCGAGGATGCGTTCCTGGCGGTGGAGAACGGCGATGCCGATCTGGCGATGATCCCGATCGAGAACACGCTCGCCGGCCGCGTCGCCGACATCCATTACCAGCTTCCCGATTCGCACCTGTCGATCATCGGCGAATATTTCATGCCGATCCGCTTCCAGTTGATGGCGCTACCGGGCGTGAAGCTCGATGATATCAAGACCGTTCACAGCCACATTCACGCCCTCGGCCAGTGCCGCAAGATCATCCGCCGCAACAAGTGGAACGCGGTGATCGCCGGCGATACGGCGGGCGCTGCCATGCTGGTGCAGGAAAAGGGCGACCGTTCCATGGCCGCCCTTGCGCCCCGCCTTGCCGCCTCGCTCTACGGGCTCGATATCCTTGCCGAAAATGTCGAGGACAGCGAGAGCAACATCACGCGGTTCGTCATTCTGTCCGACAAGGCGAAGCGGGCGGAGCCGGGCGGCGAAGACCGCACGATCGTGACCACCTTCATCTTCAATGTCCGCAATATTCCAGCCGCGCTCTACAAGGCGCTTGGCGGCTTTGCCACGAACGGCATCAACATGACCAAGCTGGAAAGCTATCAGATCGGCGGCAAGTTCATCGCCACCCAGTTCTATGCCGATATCGAGGGGCATCCGGACGATCCGGCCGTGGCGCGAGCGCTGGAGGAACTCGAATTCTTCACCGAGAAGGTGCGCATCCTGGGCGTCTATGAAGGCCATCCGATGCGCCGTCACCTGCAGTCGCTGGACGACATTTCGTAGCCGCCAGGCCCCGGACGGCTGCCGCCCGGGGCTTTTGGCCTCAGTTATCCGGCTGGCACACGCGAATGCGGTGACCGTCTGGATCGGTGATCACGAATGTCGGGCCGAACGCCGCCGTGACCAGCGGCTGAATGACGGTCATCCCGTCCGCTTTCACGCGGTCATACAACGCCTCCACGCCGCCCTCATCAGCCGCCATGATGCCGATTTCGACCGATCCCGGACCGCCTTCCGCCGGCGGATGGGCCGTCGACTTGCGCCACAGGCCGAGCGTCATGCCGGCATCGGTGGTGAGCGATGAAAAGCCGTCGGAAAGCGCCATCGGCTTCAATCCGAGAAAGTCGGCGTAGAACTCAGCGCTCGCCTTCGGGTCTTCGACATAGAGAACGACAAGGTTGAAAGGAAGTGCGGTCATTGGGTTTCTCCTTCGTTTGCGGGAACGAGGAGAGCCTTAAGGCCTGCCGGTGACAGGTTCTGTCAGCAGCCTTCACGTATAATTCATCGTTCGCCGCCATTCGGCCAGCAGCGCCGCGCGGCGTTTCGGGTAGCGCTCGCCGGGCTCCGTCATGCTTGCGATCCGGTCGGTGCGGAAATGGCGGAAATCCTGACGCAACTCGCACCAGCCGAGAACCACACGCACGCTCTCGAAATAGGCGAGGCCGAACGGCCAGATGATCCTGCGGGTGATCGCGCCGGCCTCATCGCTGTAGCCGATCTCGAGCTTTCGCTCATGGCGGATCGCGCTTCGAAGCGCCGGGATATCGGCCTTCTCCTCGACAAGCGCACGCGGACCGATGATCAGCGCCGTTTCATCCACCGCATCGCAGAGCGCAGGCGGTAGCACGGCCGTGATCTTGGCAAGGGCGGCCGCGGCGGCTTCGGAAAGCTTGGCATCGGTGGATCTCGCCACCCAGCGGCTGCCGAGCACCAGCGCCTCGATCTCCTCCTGCGAGAACATCATCGGCGGCAACAGGAAACCCGGACGCAACACATAGCCGACGCCCGCCTCGCCCTCGATCGCAGCGCCCTGCGCCCTGAGGCTCGCGATATCGCGATAAAGCGTTCGAAGGCTGATGCCGAGTTCATCGGCGAGGCTGCTGCCTGAAACCGGATAGCGATGGCCGCGCAGAACCTGCAAGAGCGCCAGCAGCCGTTCCGAGCGCGAGCCGGCCACCGCTATTTCCAGTCGAGGAAATCGCGCACCAGGCGGAATGCGATCGCGCCTTCCGGCGGCGCGTTGATGCCGTCGGGATGGGTGCCGTCAACGATTGCCGCAAGCTCGTCGCGGGAAAACCAGCGACAGTCTTCAAGCTCGGCGTCATCCGGGCTGATATCGAAGTTTTCCGCCTTGCCGTAGCAGCCGAGCATCAGCGAATGCGGCATCGGCCAGGGCTGGGAGGCATGATAGCGCACCGCGCCGACGCGGATGCCGGATTCCTCCAGCGTCTCGCGTCGCACCGCGTCCTCGACGGTCTCGCCGGGCTCCAGAAAGCCGGCGAGGCAGGAATAGCGGCCGGCCGGGAAATGCGGGCTGCGCCCCAGCAGCACACGGTCGCCGGCCTCATCCACGATCAGCATGATCACCACCGGATCGGTGCGTGGAAACATCATGTTGCCGCAGGCCGTGCATTCGCGCCGGAAGCCGCCGGCGGCCGACTTCGACGGCGCGCCGCAGCGCCCGCAGAAGCGGTGATTGTCGATCCAGGCGTTGAGGCTGACGGCGAGCGCGAAGGCCCCGAGCGTGGCGCGATCGAGCATGCTTTCGCTATAGGCGGCACGGGTGGTGAGCGCCTTCAAATGCCCCGGCAGGGCCTCGGGATCGAGGCCGAGCTTGATCGAGATCAGCGGCGCGCCGGAGGGCTCGCGGCCGAGCAGGATCGCGCTTTCGGGATCGGGAGAATACGCCGCCAGCTCATAGCGGGCGAAATAGGGGTCGAGCACCTGGCGCTCATGCTTGACGATCCCCTTGCCGCCGGCAAAGCCGAAAAAACGGGCATTGGGTTCGGCGGCGGCCTTTTCCAGCGTTTCCTCATCGCGATGTTCGCTGTCGCGGATGATCCGGCAGCCGGCAAAGGCGGTCAGCGCGCTCGGATCCTCGTGCGGCCCGGCCTTGAAGAACAGTGATGTCATGCCATTGCCTCTGCAATCTTGCGCGCCAGGGCCGCACAGTCGTCATCGGAGCGCGGCTCCCGCGTGCCGTAGCCCCAGATCGGACCCGGCCAGTTGGCATCGCCCTCGAACCGGGCGACGACATGGACGTGGAGCTGGCGCACCATATTGCCGATCGCCGCGACATTGATCTTGTTCGCGCCGGTGACGGTTTTCAGCGCCTTTGCCGCCTCGTTGACCTCGAAGGTCAGCATGGTTTGGTCGAGCGGCGCCAGATCGAACATTTCCTCGACGCCGGCGCGTTGCGGCACGGCCAGCAGCCACGGCCAGCGCGCATCGCGCATCAGCCGCAACTGGCAGAGCCCCAGATCGGCAATCGCCATGCTGTCGCGCTCAAGACGCGGATCGATCTGAAATTCCTGCATGTCGTTCCTTCGCAATGACTCGCTCCATCTGTATCAAATGGGACGACGACGGCAAATGCCAATCCGCAGCGCCGAGGCTCACGGCGATCCTTAAGCCAGATTTTTTCGCCGCCAAGCTTGCATTCACCGGCTGAATTGACGATATGTCCGGACGGGAGGCTGGTGGTGGACGTGCCACTCGCCAACCGGGTCAGGTCCGGAAGGAAGCAGCCCCAACGAGCTGTGTACGGGTCATCGTGCCGGCC
>NZ_DEPM01000263.1:0-11118 GCF_002358775.1 Martelella sp. UBA3392 | reverse complement strand
CGGCTCGCCGCCGCCTCGGCATTCTTCAGAAGCGTGCGATAGTCGGCATTGTCCGGCGCCAGTTCCACAGCCTTTCTGGCCTGATCCACGGCCTTCCGGTATTGGCCCGCGGCATAGGCCTTGTAGGCCGCATCGGCAGCCTCATAGGCGGGGCTGGTTTCCGAAACGCTGTCGCTTGGCGCGCTCTTACTATTTTCAAGGTCGCGCGCGGTCTCGGCATTCTTCAGCAGGGTCTTGTAGGCCTCATGATCAGGCGCCAGTTCAACGGCCTTCCTGGCCTCCTCCACCGCCTTGTCATAATCGCCCGCGCCATAGGCGCGATAGGCAGCATCGGCTGCCTGATAGGCTGGACTGCTCTGCGAGAGCGGCGGCGGAGACTGGTCGTCGGCCAGAACGGAGGGCGCAGCCAGTGAGAGCGCGATCGCCGCAACCGCCGCCGACAGGGCGAGCCGGGACACGGCGTTGCGGAATGGGCGTTTCGTGTTTGTCGCTGCCATGTTCAAATCGCCTTTCCGGCAACGGGTTGGAGTGGCGAGAGCTTCCGGTTCCCGCGCAATCGCTCGATCCTGCGGCGCTGCTCGGCCAGCGCATCCTCGATCGCCTGGTTGAAGACCACATCCCGGGCGGCGAGATAGGCGCCGATCAGCCCGTCGCGCTGGGGAGAATAATCGGCGAGCGCCAAGTGCAGCGCTTCCGGGGAGATATCGCCTCGTTCGACGAGAATATCGCCAAGGCGCGGCAACGCGTCATTGGGAAGGGGCGAAACGCGCCTGCCTTCCGCGACATCGCGTTCGCAAAGAAGGTCCAGCCCGGCCGTGATCTGGCTGTCGCGGACAATGCAGACTTTCGGCGTTTCGCCGCACGCCGCGACGATCTCGGCGAGCGCCTGCGGCTCCAGCGGCACCGCGGTTGCCATCATCAAGCGCCCGTCCCCGGCGTCCTGCACCGGAAGGACGCGCAAGCGAAGACAGAGATCGGTGGAAAGCCGGCCGCGGGCGTTCAACACATCGTCCTCGCAGATCACCCGCATCTCGTAACCCGCCTGGAAAGCCACGGCTTCGGCGATCACCTCCTCCTGAAGCCAGCCTTCATCGATCAGGATACGACCGAGCGGGCGGCGCTGCTGCCGTTGCTTGGCGAGCGCCTCATCAAGCTGGGCATCGTCGATCGCCTGCCAGGTGACGAGCAGATCGCCGAGTCTGGCACTGCGCTCCACCAGCCCGTCGCCGGAGGGAAAGTCATGCATGGTCTTGTCCCAGACCAGCCGCTTGCCGGTCACGAGATGGGTGACATACTGCTTGAGCGCGCGCGCCATCGCCATGAAATTCACGAAATTGCCAACCACCATGCGCGGGATCGACAGCAATCCATGCTCCCAGCCGAAAGTCCGCGACGTGAAATAGAAGCGCTGCGCGACCCGCAACACTAGCGCAATGGCGTTCAGGATCAGCACGACGCCAACCCAGCCATGAACCGAAAGCAGCGGCGGGTAGGTGGTGGTAAACAGGCCGAAGCTGATGGCGAAATGAAAAACGATATACTGGAGCGCCAGCAGATAGGCAAAAACGGTAACGAAGCTGGTGACGATCGCCTTTCTGTCCCTGAGCAGGAAATAACGGTCGACCAGCGAGCCGTACCAGCCGAAATAGGCCCAGCCCTGGAAGCAGATGCCGAGCGACCACCGCGCCTTCTGGCGATAGGAGGTGCGGAACCTGTTGGGAAAATATTCCTGCACGCAAAGCGGCATCCGGACAGTCTTTTCGCGCTCCGGCCCGAAGCCGAACCAGCTCTTGCGCCGCATTTTGTAATCGACGGTAAACCGCGCGAGGATCGAGCGCATGCCGTGTTCGGCAAGGCGCACCCCGATATCGTAATCCTCGGTGAGCGTCTGGGTGTTGAAGGGCTGATTGTCGGTCTCGGCCGAAAGGGTGAGCAGCGCCTTGCGCGAGAAACATGTTCCCACGCCGGCGGACGGCACCATCCCTGACAAGGCCTCGCGCACGACGATATCCTTCCCGTGCCATTCGGCGAACTCATCCATGTATACGCCTGCCACGAGCTCGTACCAGTTGCGCTCCAGCGAGTTCACAGGAATCTGGATCAGGTCGATCCGCGGCAGAAGGTAGTTGAAGAAGCGCAGTTCCAGCGGATGAAGAACGTCCTCACTGTCGTGCAGAATGGTGCCGGCGAATGTGATGCCGTGCGTCTTCTCATGGGCGAAAATCGCCTGCACCACCCAGTTGAGGCAATCCGCCTTGCAGGTCGGCCCATCATGGGGAACCTCGACGCGCACAAGCTGGCGGTAGCGCTTGCGCATCCGCTCGACCTCGTCGATCGTGGCGCGGTCGTTGCGATAGGTACCGACGAAAATCGTGTAGTTCCGGTAATCGAGCGTGCGCACCATGCCCTCGATCATGGCCGCGATCACGTCGTGCTCCAGCCAGGCAGGCACCATGATCGCCATATGCTGTTCGGGGCGGTTATGAAGCTGTTCCGGCTGAAGCGGCTGGTAGTGGTGCTTCCTGGCCGCGAACCGCCGCTTGATCGCCCGCGCATAGAAAATCGCGTCGATGAAAAGATCGTCGAGACACGACAGCAGGATGATCACCGCGACGATCGCGGTGAAATCCTCCAGCAGCCGATAATAGTCGGCGAACAGGAATGGCCAGTAAAGCTGCATGATTGTCGGCCTAGTCCCGCTTGTCCCGGTTCCTGCGGCGCGCGATACCGGCCAGCAGGACAAGAACGATGAAGCCGCCGATAATCAGCGTGGTGAGCGCCCATGGCGCCTGCTCCAGCCAGAATTTCGGGCTCGTGATCAGACGCAGCGTCGACCCGTTGCTTTCGTCGAGCGGCGCACCGGAGGCGGCATAAACCGTGTTGCCGCTGGCGTTCAGCGCCGTCAGCACGCCGCTTTCGCCGATGATGGCGACATCGCCCTGGCCGAAGCTGAACGGCTTGCCAAGATCGGCCCCGGCGCCGACCGTGCGATAGTAAAGGCCCGGCTGGCTCTGGTCGAGCACGGCCTCGGCGACCGAAACGTCCGAAAGCCCGGCGGCATCGAAAAGCCGCTCGCCGCGCGCGGAGTCGATCGTGATCTTGTCGCCCGTGACGCTGACGCGATCCGCGCCCTTTTCGGGTGCGACATCGAAGAACAGGAAGGGCTTGTCCGGCACCGGCGCCGTGGCCGTATCGACGACCGCGAATTCGGCGCGCGCCGGCGCGATGCCCGCGGCATCGGCCACGCCCATCACCGTCGGCAGCGTCTCCAGCGCATCGTCGAGCCATGCCGCCGGCACGGCGACCTCGCTGTCGCCCGCCAGCTTCGCCACAAGCGTGGTGAAACCATCGGCGGCGGGCGCGTCCTTGAACACGACGCGGCTATCCGGCAGCACCGCGACGGGATAGGCCTGCGGAACTTCACGACACTGGTCGCTCGCGGGCTGGCGCTGGATTTCGACATTGATGACATTGCGCGGCAGCAGCGTATAGGCGGGTATGGCGACTGAAATCTGCTCGGGCGTGCCGTCGGCCTTCAACTGTTTGGCCCCCAGCAGATAGCCGTTGATCGAAACCGAAGCGACCGGCAGCGTCGCGGTTGCCCCGGGGGCCGCCGAGACGTTGAGGTCGAGGCGGCTCGGCACTTTTCCGGGCGCAGCCGTGCCGAGGTCGAATTGCGTCGACCAGTCGCCCCTTGCCACGACGTCAAGCCGGCTCGGCGCCTTGCCGAGCGCACCGAGCGCAATGGCGTCGCCCTCACCCGGCGGCATCGCCGCAGCTGCAAGCGTAAGGTCCCCCGACACCGCCGACTGACGCCACAACGTATCGAACAGGCCGGCCGCGGCATTGGCCGCATCCGGCGCAACCGCGATGACCGGCCGGCCCGAAAGCGTGCGCAGCCCGACGGTTTGCGAGCCGACGGGTTGGCCAAGCGCGTTGAAATCCTGCCGGATGGTCGCGACAGCAGCGGAAGCGGCGCCATCGGCGGCGACGATTTCCGCCGAAACGGCATCAAGCGCGGCTTTCAACTGCTCAGCCATCGCGCCGTCGGCAACAGCGATATCGGCGCTGAATTGCGGAGCGTCCAGCAGCATCAGCGCGCCGATCTCGGCTTCATTGGCGATCTGCACCTCGCCGCCGCCCGCAAGGCTCTTGAACGCCGGAACGCCGGCAAGCGATGGCGGCACCGTCAGCGCGGCGGTGTCGATCCGGTCGCCCACCTTCGGCAGGGCGATTGTCCTGACGGTCTTGCCGTCGCGCTGCAGCGCGGTTCCGATGCGCCATGCGGCATCGTAGCTGTTCTTGTCGAGGCGGCTTCCCGAAACCAGCAGCGTCACCTCCGTGGGAAGCGCCGACCATGCCATGCTGATATCTTTCACCGCGGAGGCGGCATAACCATATTCCAGATAGGTGTCGGGCTCGATCTCGAGCATGTTGCCGATCGGTCGCGCATCGTCGCAATAATATTGCCCGGTGGCGGAGGACCAGTTCACCTTCAGATGCACGAAACCGTTGTCGCGGGCCGCGCCGTCGATACCGATGCTGGTATCGGCCGCGCCGCCGTCATCCGTCGGCGAGCGCGCAAGCAGCATGCGATCGTCAACCGACAGCGTATAGGTGGTCTGTCCGCCATCCGCCCGCAGGTAACGGCCTTCGAAATTAAGCGTGGGGTCGATCAGTTCGACGCCCGCCGGAACGGGAATATAGATATCGCGTTCGGCCCCGGTCGATCCAAGCGCCACCGGCGTGCCGATGCCGAGTTCCTCCAGCGTGACCTTGCGGGTGATCACCCGATCCTTGGTCCCCGCCGCAAGCGTATCGGCGATGGCGCCGGCATGGCTTTCCTGCGGAACCAGCAGGACTGGCGCCACCGTGCCCGCAAGAAGAGTGGCGATCACAGCGTTCCTGGACAGGGCGGTTTTGGTGTTCTTCATTTCGTGGCAGTCCTCAAGGAAACAGCGCGCAGGTGGCGCGGGCGGGCATGCGGGGCAGCCTCCGCTGCGAAGGGAATGACGGCGCGTCCGGCAAGCGTATCGACGATGCGCTGCGCGGCCTTGCCGTCGCCATAGGGATTGATCGCGGCGGATTGGAGCGCATGGGCGCGGGGATCGTCCAGAAGATGCACGACCTCGCGCATGATTCTCGCGGTGTCGGTTCCGACCAGTTTCACCGTGCCGGCCGCGAGCGCCTCCGGTCGCTCGGTGACGTCGCGCATCACCAGGACGGGTTTTCCAAGCGAAGGCGCCTCTTCCTGCACGCCGCCCGAATCGGTCAGGATGATATGGGATCGTTCCATCAGATAGACGAATTCGAGATAGGCCTGCGGCGCGATCAGATGCACGTTGTTCAGCCCGCCCAGCATATCCTGGACCGGCCCCGCGACATTGGGGTTCAGATGCACGGGATAGACGATCTGCAGGTCCTCGCGCCGGGCAAGTTCCCGCAACGCCTTGCAGATATTGATGAAACCGCCGCCGAAACTCTCGCGACGATGCCCGGTGACCAGCAAGGTCTTCAGCTCGGAATCCAGAAACGGAAAATCGGCGTCCAGCCGGGCCCTGAGGGCCGCGTCGCAGCGAATGCGGGCCGCAACCTCCGTCAGCGCGTCGATCACCGTATTGCCGGTGACGACAACCCTGCCCTGAAGATGCTCGCCCGCGAGATTGCGCGCGCTCGAAATGGTCGGCGCGAAATGATAGGCCGAGACGACATCGACGAGCCGCCGGTTCATTTCTTCGGGCCAGGGTTTCGAAAGATCATAGGTTCTCAGCCCCGCCTCGACATGCCCGATGGCAATGCCGCGGTGGAAGGCGGCAATGCCCGCCGCCATTGCCGTGGTGGTATCGCCGTGAACCAGGACGACATCAGGCCGCGCCTCTTCGAATACCTGGTCGAGACCGGCGATCATCTTCGCGCTGAGCGCATTCAGCCCCTGGTTGGGCGCCATGACCGCAAGATCGAAATCCGGCTTGATTGCGAAAAGCGACAGCACCTGATCAAGCATGCTGCGATGCTGGCCGGTAACACAAACCTCAGTTGTGATAGCGCTATCACACCTCAGAGCATTAACCACCGGGGCCATCTTTATGGCCTCAGGGCGGGTGCCGAAAACACAGAGAATCCTGGTCAAATTCTTACTCCGATCCAAAACATATGATTCCGGTGAGCCCGGATTGGGAGACCCTGCTATTTGGGAAACGTGTCTTTTGTGCGGGTTACTTTTTGTTAACCTTCCGCTTTGCGCGTCGGAAATCGCCACCAGAACGGAAGCCGGCAAAAGTTCGCGCCAGACCGTGGGTCTCGCAGGCGAAACAGGGTTGTGGCGTCGTGGACGAAAATCGGGCAAGGTGAGCCACGAGCAACCAAAGGACAACCAAACCGGCTTTCAAGTACGTGCCGGCGTCTCAAGCAAGCAGGTCCCATGGCGCATTTCATCAAAGACTCGATCACCTTCATCGAACCTTACCTCCACCACTACGGACTGCTCGCGCTCTTCATCATCATCTATCTGGAATCGCTCGGCGCGCCGATGCCGGGCGAAAGCGCGTTGATCGGTGCCTCGTTGCTGGCGGCTGACGGACAGCTATCGATCGTGGGCATATTCTTCGTCGTTGTCTGCGCGGCCGTAATGGGAGACAGCACGGGCTATCTGATCGGCCGGTTTGGCGGCCGGGCGGTGATCTCGCGCTACGGACGTTACGTCGGCATGACGGAAGACCGTCAGAACTGGATCGAGGGACTCTATGAAAAACGCGGCGCATGGGTCGTTGTCGGTGCCCGCTTCGTCGTCATCCTGAGACAATTGAACGGGATCGCGGCAGGCTCCATGGGAATGCGCTGGCCGTCCTTCCTCGCCGCCAATATCGTCGGCGGCCTGTTGTGGGCCGCTGTCTGGACCATCGGGCCCTATATGTTCGGCGACGTCATCGCCGAGCGCCTCCACCTCAACCTGCACGGCGCGCCTTCGTGATAGCCTGGCGGAAAGGCGAAGCCGCGCGGACCGGCGCAATCCTGCCCAGCGGGCCTTCCGGCTTGACCAGCATGAAGCATCCGCTGCCATCGGTGGCTTCGTTGTTGAAACCACGCCTCTTGCATGGCTGGCCGTTCTGCCGCTCGACGGCATGAGACACTGGAAACAGAGGACGACCGTCAGGCGGTTTTGTGGCCAGTCGACAACGTGCCCAGCGCACGGTAACAGTTGCCTCCGTTAAACTGTCGCATTGTGCTGCAAGTGGAATATTTTGATATGACTTCGGTTTTCTGGCTTCTTGTAATCCTCCTCGTGGCGTTCGCCATGTCGCATTCCAGGGTGAGGAGCCGTCTCAGGAAACTGGAGGATGAGCAGCAGCGAACCCGCCAACGGCTGGAACTGCTGGAGCGCCAGGCGCAGGGCAATGCGGAAGAAAGCGTCGCCGCCGGCGCAGACGGCACGGAAAAAACGCCAACCGGAGAACCGGTCGAAAGCGTGGAGCCGCCCGCAGTCGAGACCGTCGCGCCGCCGGAAGGTGCGCCGCCGGCCGAAGCAGAAAAATCATCCAGCGCCGTCAAGGGGCCGCCGCGCGCCTTTGTCTTTACCGGCGAGGTCATGCGGCAGTTCACACAGTGGCTTCGTCAAAACTGGACGATCGCTCTGGCGGCGCTTTCGCTGGCGCTGGGTGGCGTATTCATGGTTCAGTATGGCGTCGAAAACGGGTTGCTGACGCCGGTCTGGCGCGTGGTCGGCGCGCTGGCGCTGGGCGCCTTGATGATCGCCGTCGGCGAGGCGATCCGCCGCCGCTACGGCGACGAGCGGACGGCCTCCACGGCAGCCCTCCCCTCGGTCTTTGCCGGGGCGGGACTGGTGACGCTCTTTTCCGCCGTGCTCGCCGCTCGTCTTCTCTACGGCCTCGTGTCCCCGGAAACCACGCTCGCCGGGCTGGTTCTGGTCAGCATACTGGCGGTGGCGCTCGGCTGGCTCTATGGCTCCGTGCTGAGCGCCGTCGGCATTATCGGCGCCACCGCCGCGCCCTTTCTTGTCGGCGGCGAATCCGAGAGCGGCTGGCTGTTCTTCTACTATTTCGCCTTCATCGCCATTGCCGGCCTTGCCGTCGACAGCGTCAAGCGCTGGGCCTGGGTCTCCGCCGTGGTGCTGATCGCGACCTCAAGCGCGGCCACACTGCTCTATGTCGCCACCGGCGGCCTGATCCATTATACGGCGTTTCTCGCGCTTTCCTGGCTGGCGTCCGTCATCATCCCCGTTCAGAGCTTCGTACCGACCCATGCCGGCCAGACGGTTCTGGCGACGCTTGCCGGCCTTCGCCCGCGCGCGGATTTCCCGACCCGGGTTGTCGCGGCGATGACGCTGTTCGTCAGCGCGGCCGGCATTTACCTGTCTCTCGAAGCGCCGTCCGCGACAGAGGCGACTGTCGCCTTCCTGCTCGTCGCCGTCGTCCTGGGCGCGACGCTGATATGGATGCACCGCGCCGAAGCGCTGAAAGACGTCCCGCTCCTGCCCGCCGCCGCGTTCCTGGCCGTACTCGTGCTGCAAGCGGTCGAATACGGTCCGCTTTTCGGCCAGATCCTCGCCATGCGGGAAGCGGCGACGACACCCGCGACCTCATTCATAACACTGGCCCTCGTCCTCTCGGCAGTCGCATCGATCATGGCCTTCTGGCGGATGACCCGGTCCGCGGATGATGCCCGCGCGGCGTTAGGTTTTGCCCTGGGGGCTGCGACCTTTGCGCCGGCGAGCGCCTTCATCTTCCAGTTTCTCTGGTCGCCGGCGGCCGCCTTCGGGGATTATCTCTGGAGCCTCCACATTCTCGCGATCGCGGCAGTCATGGCCGTGCTGACGGATCGAACCTTGCGGAGCGGCGATGCCAACCAGCGACAGCTTCGCGCGGCCCTCTTCGCAATCGCCGCGCTGTCGATGCTGGCGCTGGCGCTGTTCGTGGTGCTGACCCAGACGGCGCTCACGCTGGCGCTCGGCGTGGTCGTGATCCTCACCATCTGGCTCGACCGGCGTTTTGATCTTGCGCTCATCGGCATCTTCACCAAGGTGGCGCTCGCCATCATCGCCTTCCGCCTGATCGCGAGTCCCGGCTTTTTCTGGGCGGTGCGCAGCACCACCCCATGGCTGGCCTTCATCGAGGCCTATGGCGGCACGCTGGCCTTGCTATATGTCGGGTGGCGGCTGACCGTTTCCCGCGCGCGGCTGTCCGTGCAGGCGGCGATCGAGACCGCCACATGGACGGTTGCAGCCGTCTTCGCCTGTGCATTGCTGCAGCGGCTGGTGCCGGACGAACCCGGGCTGCTCGCCGCGGTGATGGCGATCGCCATGGTCGCCCAGATCAACCGCCTGCCGACGACCGGCAAGTGGCTGCGGATTTTCCGGGCGGCGCTTGCCGTGCTGTTCGGCCTTGTCGCCACGGCCCTGATTGCCGTGCCGCTCACAATCACCAACCCGGTGTTGTTCCGCCTCAACCCGGTGACGGGGCCGGCGATCTTCGACAGCCTGGCGCTCAGCTATTTGCCGCTCGCGGCGGTGCTGGCGATCGGCGCCTGGAAAATCGGCACGCTCGGCCGGCGATTGCGGATTGCCTTCACCTGCGTCTCGAGCCTGCTTGCAGGCTTCTATGTTGCCTGCGAAATCCGGCGGTTCTGGCGCGGCAACGACCTTTCGGTCCCGGGCGTCACCCAGCCGGAACTCTACAGCTACACGATCGCGCTGGTGATCATCTGCGCTGTTCTGCTGCTGATCAGCTTTTCCCGCCGCTCCCATGCCCTGCGCAAGGTCGCCATGGCCGCGACCGGCCTGACAATCGCGAAGGTCTTCCTCGTGGATATTTCCGGCCTCGAAGGGCTCCTGCGCGTCGTATCCTTCATCGGCCTCGGCCTGGCGCTGGCCGGCCTCGGCTGGCTCGACCGCGCCATGAACCAGCGCTGGAACAGGATGTCAGACAAGGCCGAAACAACGGGTGACGGCAGAGATTTCTAACAAATCCGCCGCCGTTCCTCCCGGTTTCATCCGCCACGGGAATAGGCAGCGCGGGATAAATCCGGGCCTACTTGGGATGGTGCAGTATCCGCCGCGGATGATCTGACGGCAGCTATATCCCTGCCTCCACTATCGACGGAGAGGCCTTTTGAAAATCGTACCCGACGCCATGGGTATGGGGCTCTACGCCCCATGCCATTTCAAGGTCAAAACCGCGACATCGTCAGCCGACGAGGCCATGGCCCAGCGGGGTCAAGTTTGCCGACCGAACCCGCCGGGCAGCACAATACGATAACCGCCACACCCGCACCCCGAAGGGCCTGCGCGTTGTGAGCGATTCGTAGGATATTTGAAATGGTAAATCAGCGCCCGGTCGCTCCGACCGTTCCCGCCGCCGGCTATATCGGCGGCAAGCGCATTCTGTCCAAGACCGTCATTCGCAAGATCAACGCGATCCCGCATGACGGCTATGCCGAGCCCTTCGTCGGCATGGGCGGCGTGTTCCTGCGCCGCGATCGCCAGCCAAGGACGGAGGTGATCAACGATATCAGCGGCGACGTCGCCAACTTCTTCCGCATCCTGCAGCGGCATTTTCCGCAGTTCATGGATACGCTGCGCTTCCAGATATCCGGAAGGCGGGAGTTCGAGCGGCTGATGAAGACCGACCCGACGACGCTGACCGATCTCGAACGCGCCGCCCGCTTCCTCTATCTCCAGCGCCTCGCCTTCGGCGGCAAGGTCGCCGGCCGCAACTTCGGCGTCAGCAAGACCACCGGCGCGCGCTTCAACCTGGTCAAGCTCGCCTCGACGCTTGAGGATATCCACGAGCGCCTCGCCGGCGTCGTCATCGAATGCCTGCCCTGGCAGGACTTCATCCGCCGCTATGACCGGCCCGGCATGCTGTTCTATCTCGACCCGCCCTATTGGGGAAACGAGGCCGACTATGGCGCGGGCGTCTTCGGCCGGGCGGACTTCGAGGCGATGGCGGAGGCTTTAGCCGGCCTTCAAGGCACCTTCATCCTGTCCTTAAACGCCGTTCAAGGCGTCTTTGAAACCTTCTCACGGTTCGACATCGAGGAGGTCGATTGCACCTATTCGATCGGAGATGGGAACGGGAAGAGAGGTGGCTCGGGAAATCTGCA
>NZ_DEPM01000103.1:0-6713 GCF_002358775.1 Martelella sp. UBA3392 | reverse complement strand
GTTCCTGATGTTCGTGCCGGTCCTGTGCATCGGGGGCCTCGCGGAATTAGATTCCGTGGCCTTCCTCATGGGCACGGGACCCATATTATCGATGTACCTCACGCGCAACGCGCACGAGCAGGCCTCGATCTGGTGCTTTTTTAGCACGATGCAGTGCGCCATCGGCGCGGCGTCGGCCGTGCTCCAGCACCGCTCCGCCTCGTCAAAAACGCCTCAAAACCCCTACGAGACGCGGCCCCGTTTGAAGAACACGGCGACGCCGTCGAAGCAGCCCGCGCGCCGCGCGCGGAAAGCTGTCGACTACAGCGAGGACTAACTTTAATCTGAGGGCTTATACACGACGGCCCCCCGCTCGAAGGTCACGACGGCGCGCTTGTAGTTCGGCCGGCTCACGTGGAACATGGCGCGCTTGCCCTGGATGCGCCGGTACCCGCCATAAAAGTTGTCGGTCATGACCTTCTTCACGGGCAACCCATAAATGGTTTGGAGGTACTCCTTCACCTCGAGCTTGTTCATCCGCGGCGCTATCCTAAAGACGGCCTGCACCGGCCGCGTCTTGTGGCCGAGGAAGCGCACATTAATCAAGGTCATGAAGAGGTTCGGGAAGAACTCGAAGCGCGGCATCGCTGCGTCGGCGTCCCGCGCGCTCGACGCTGCCGCAGGGCCGGTGTTGCGCCTCAGCGCTTGCACAGCGATCGCGAAAACGTCGCTACGAGTTATGCGTATACTGTAGTCTCCTTGGTCCTGGGTGCAGCGGTGAGCTCTGCACTGCTGTAATAGTGAGAGCCTGCTGGACGGGTTGCTTGCTAGTGTCTTACAGGCCGCTAGCTGCAGGGCGCGGCGCGGGGGCTCATTTTAGCGTGCCAGGGGCGAAAAGGTGACAGGGACAACGCTGTTTGGGCTTAGTGGTACGCTGAGGCATAACCGAACAAGCGGTGCGGGCTAGCACGACACCTAATGGGCGCCAAGCGCGAGCCGCAGCGGCGCTGGCACCGCAAGCTCGCCGCCGCCGCGTGCGCACTAGCGCTGGCCACGCTCGCGCTGCGCTTGGCCGCGTCGCGGCCGGGCGCCGCGCAGCACTGGCTCGCGTCGGTCAACGTCGAACAACGAGCGGGCGTGCCCCGGAGGTGCGGCTCCGACGGGCGAGCCACTTATGCGTGGATGAACCCGGTCCAATTCAACCGGACGTTCACGCGCGCGCGGGGCACGGCGCTGTTTCTGGTGGGCTGCGGCCACTCGGGGACGACGCCGCTGACCGCGCTGCTGCAGCGCCACCCCGGCGTCTTCGTCTACGCGCCGTCCGCGGACCTGGAGTACGCGATCAAGCCGGACAGCTTCTCCCCACTACTGGGGTCGTCTCAAAACGACCGGGCGACCTTGGACCGCCTCGCACGCGGCAACGCGTGGCTCGTGAAGAGTCCCTCGAACGTCTGCCGGCTGGGCTACATCCTGATGCACGTGCCGTCGGCGCGCGTCGTCGCGTTGGTGAGAGACGGGCGCGACGTCATGTTGAGTTTGATGGAGCGGTACCCGGACGCGGACCCCGCGGGCGACTTGTGTCTCGGGCGGTGGGTCCACGACAACACTGCATTATTACTGTACGAGCGGGACCCGCGGCTCCTGATCGAGCGGTACGAGGACCTCTTCGAGGGCGCGCCGCGGTACCCGTCCCTCCGGCGGATTTTGGGGCACTACGGCGTCACCTATGATAACGTCGCGGACCTGATGGCGCGCCCCGCGAGCGACGCGCATGGGTCCACGTCCGCCAAGGCGTCCGCGGCGCACACGCGCCTGCGCGCGCAACAGGTGTCGAAGCCGCTCCGCACGGCCGCGCCGCGCTGGCCCGCGGAGCTGAGCCCCGCCCTGAAGCGGACCTTCAAGCGGGACAAGGCGGCCGTGAGGCTGCTCGTGCGGTTCGGCTACGCGAACGATAGTAATTGGTAATTGTTAGTTGAGCTCGTCCTCGATGTGGCTGCGGACCATGGCGTCGATGGAACACGCGTCCGGAAAGCCCATGGCCGCGGCCTTGGACGTGTCGAAGCGCGCCGGCCACGTGCCGACGATGGCCGCCACGGCCGGGTCGGGCACGAAGTCCACGAGCCCCCGGTCGCCGCCGTGCCGCGCGAGCGCCGCCAGCATCTCCTCGACGGACACCGTGACGCCGGGCGCGTTCACGCAGCGGTAGTCGCCAAAGGCCGCGCCGTCCACGTCCAGCGCGTGCTCCAGCGACCGCAGCGCGCTCCGCGGCGACGCGAGCCAGAGGTCCGTATCTGAAGGCATGGGACAGACGGCGCGCTTGCCCGCCAGCGGCTCCCGGAGGATCGACGACGCGAAGCCGGAGGCGGCCGCGTTCGGCGCGCCGGGCCGGATCGAAATCGTGGGCAACCGGATGCCGATGCCGTCGAAAAAACCATGGCGCGAATAGTCGGCGAGCAGCAGTTCGCAAATGGCTTTCTGCGTGCCGTAGCTCGTCAGCGGGGTCAGGCAATGGCTGTCGCTGATGACGGGCGGCAGCGGATTGCCGAACACGACGATCGAGGACGTGAAGACCAGGCGCGGCATATAGGGCCGGTCCCGGCCGGCCAGCCGGATGGCCTCGAACAGGGCGCGCGTGCCGTCGAGATTGACGCGATAGCCCTTCTCGAAATCGGCTTCCGCCTCGCCGGAAACGATGGCCGCCAGGTGAAAGATGAGATCAGGCCTTTGCGCGATGAGGCTTTCAGCCGCGCCGGGCTGCGAAAGGTCTGTCGCCAGGGTCTCGACCTCCACGTCGAAATCGGGCGCCTCCGGCGCGATGATATCGGCGAGGATCAGGTGGCGTATCGGCTGGCCGCGCACCTTCCCGGAGCGCATCAGGGCGCGCACCAGCTTGCGGCCGATCATTCCGGCCGCGCCGGTTATGAGGATTTTCATGCTGCCCGCTCCCTATTTCCCGCCGCTGGCGCGCAAAACCGCCGCGCCATTGGCGGAGCTGCCCGCCCGCGCGATACCGCTTTCGTCGACGGCGCGCGATGTGTCGTGAATGCGAAGTATGTGCTCGGAGAACGCCGCCGCCACCGCTTCGGGATTGTGCATCTTCAGGGCCCGCACGATGAAACGGTGATCTTCGAGGCTTTTCTCGATCGCGCCCGGCTGGGCCATGGCGATGCGGCGGTGATCAAGCATATATGTGTAGAGGTCGACCACGAAGTCGGCGAGCAGCCGGTTTGCCGAGGCATAGTAGATCGTCAGGTGAAATTCCCTGTCGCAGATCAGAAAGCGGACCGGATCGTCGATGGCCTGCTCCTGCGCCGCGATCGAGGCCTCGAGGCGCTGGATATCCTCCGGCCCCAGGTGGCGCGCCGCGTCCGCCGCCACGGCGGTTTCGACCAGGAGACGCGCGGCGTGCACCGCGTCGAGGCTGTAGCCGTTGATTGAGGAGGGGTCTGTTACGCCGATGCGGTGCGTGCCGACCTCGACGTCGACGCGCGCGACCCGGGTGCGCGCGCCCTGCGAGACCTGAACCACGCCCTGGCCGGCGAGCAATTGTATCGCGCCGCGCACCGTCTCCCTGCTGACCGCCAGCATTGTGGAAAGTTCCCGCTCGCTTGGAAGCTCATCGCCGCGCTGCAGAATGCCGGAGGCGATCATCGAGACGATCTTGTCCCGGATCATTTCCTTGGCGGTCTGCTTGTGGATCGCCTCGTGGAGAGGCGAGAGCGGAAGATTGGACATTGGGACCCCTGGAATGGACTGCTTAACAGACCAGTTAAACCATTCTGGGATAGCTGTCACCTCCCTTTCGGCAAAAAAGCGTCTGGCCGCCGCAAGGCGAGTGCATGGCGCGCGCCACAACGTACCAGTTCTGATTTTGAGATGGATTGCTAATAATTTCTTTAAAATCAATAACATAATAGGAAATCGCGACATTTTTCGCGGTTGCGAAGCTTTCCGCGTGAAAATTTTATCGATCAGCTCCCGCAGTTTCGGGTCTGAAAGACCCGTGGTCACGGATTGCTCTGTCGTTCAGGGAATTTCAACTGGACCGGTGTTACGGCCAGTTGACAAGTGGTCTGGTCCCCACTAGCGTGCAGATCGTCGGGCAGGAAGCTTGAACTTCACGCCGACACGCCGGGGAGCGGCGGGGAGGAATCAGAAATGGTTATTGGTCTGCAATCGGCCCGACGCCACGGGACCGTCGCCATGAGTGTCGCCGAGGCAAGCGCCGCGGCAGGGCAGGCGGGCGATCGGCGCAGCGTTTTGCTGGCCCGGGGCGTGACCAAATCGTTTCCGGGGGTGCTGGCGCTCGACAATGTCGATTTCGATGTGCGCGCCGGAGAAGTGACGGCGCTTCTGGGCGAAAACGGAGCGGGTAAATCGACGCTCATCAAGCTCATGGCCGGCTTTTATACGCCCGATCGCGGCGAGATCACGGTCGACGGGGTCGCCCTGCAGGCCGATCCGGCCGCCGCGCACCGCATCGGCGTCGCCACGATCCATCAGGATGCCCATCTGGTTCCCGCGGTATCGGTTGCTGAAAACATCATGCTCGGCCGCTGGCCCGGACGGTACGGCTGGCTCTCCAAACAGCAGCAGAAGCAGAAGGCGCGCGCCGCGGTCGCCCGAGTGGCACCGCATCTCAACATCGCCACGCCGGCCGGCCGGCTGTCGCCGGCGGATCAGCAACTGGTGGAGATCGCCCGCGCCATTTCCGAGGATTCCAAGGTTCTCGTGATGGACGAGCCCACCACCTCTCTTTCTCCGCCGGAGATCGAACGCCTGTTCCGCGTGGTCGATGACCTGAGGGCGCATGGGCTCGGCATCGTGTTCGTGTCGCACTGGCTCGAAGAAGTGTTCGCCATCGCAGACCGGGTCACGGTGTTGCGCGATGGCCGGTTGGTGGGAACCAGGCCGATCGATCAGCTCGATCATGAAAAGGTCATCCACATGATGGTCGGCCGCGAGGTTCGCAAGACAGAGCACAAACCCCGCCCGATCGGCGATGTCGTCCTCAAGGTCAGCAATCTCAAGCGCGAGGGCGTTCTGGACGATATATCCTTCGATGTCAGGGCCGGGGAAATCGTCGGCATGTCGGGACTTGTCGGCGCCGGGCGAAGCGAGCTTGCGGCCTGTATATTCGGTATCGATCCCTATGACGAGGGCAGCGTCGAGGTCTCCGGCCGCCGGGTGCGTCCGAACAAGCCCAAGGCGGCGATCGACGCCGGCATAGGCCTCGTGCCCGAGGACCGGCGACGGCAGGCCCTGGTCGGGCTGATGAGCGTGCGCAACAACATGACGCTCGGCATGTTCGACAGGATATCCCGCAACGGCTTCCTGTCGAACGCGCTGGAGGAGGAGATCGTCGGACGCGAAATGCGCGGCCTGGCGGTAAAGGCGCCGTCCTCCAAGGTGCGGGTCTCGACGCTGTCCGGCGGCAATCAGCAGAAGGTCGTGCTCGGCCGGTGGCTGGCCCGCCAGCCGAAGCTTCTGATCCTCGATGAGCCGACCAAGGGCATCGATGTCGGCGCCAAGTCGGAAATCAGCGAACTTGTCCTTCGCCTGGCCGAAAGCGGCATGGCGATATTGCTGATCAGTTCGGAATTGCCTGAAATCCTGTCGCTGTCGGACCGTGTGCTGGTGATGCGTTCGGGGCGGATCTCCGCCTCGCTCACCCGTGCGGAAATCTCCAGCGAAACCATCATGAGCTATGCGACGACGGGTTGACGTCGGGGAGAAATTTGAATGGCACTGGAGAACACACCGATGAGCGGTATTGCACCGAACGGCGATAGCAAGCTTTCCACCTGGCGCGGACGCATATCCTTTATCGACCTGATGCAGAGTGTGGGACTGCTTGCCGTAATCCTGCTCGGCAGCGCCATCATGAGCGTCCTGAGCCCGGTCTTTGCCACGGTGCGCAATATCGAGAACGTGCTGCAGGCGGCCACCATCATCGCCGTCGTCGCGATCGGCCAGACCTTCGTTATCCTGGTGGCCGGGATCGACCTTTCGGTCGCCTCCGTGCTGGTGCTGTCATCGGTTCTGTCGGTGGGGCTTGTCGAGTTCCAGGGCTTCTCGCCGGTGGTTGGCGTCATGGTGGCGCTGGGAGCGGGTCTCGGTCTCGGGCTGATCAACGGTCTCGCCGTCACCAAGCTGCGCATCCCGGCCTTGATCGCGACGCTTGCGACCATGACCATCGGTCGCGGCCTTGCCTATATCTATTCGGGAGGCACGAATATCGCCCCTGTTCCATCCTTTTTCGTCGAACTCCAGGCCGCGCGCATCTTCGGCATACCGGCGGTCATCGTCCTCACGCTGGCGCTGGCGCTGATCGCCCAGATCGTGCTGTCGCGAACGGCCTTCGGGCGCTCGGTCTATGCGACCGGCGGAAATCCGCTTGCCGCGCGACTGGCCGGGATCAACACCGAACGCGTTGTCATCATCGCCTTTATGATCTCAGGCCTGATGGCGGCGATTGCGGGACTTCTGATCACGGCCCGGTTCGAGGCCGGAGCCGCCACCGCGGCCCAGGGGATGGAGCTCGCTGTCATCGCGGCAGTGGTGATCGGCGGGGTCAGCCTGTTCGGCGGTGAGGGGAACATGGGCAGCATGCTGCTCGGCGTGCTGCTGCTCGGGCTGGTCCAGAACGCGGTCAACCTGCTCAACGTTCCGCCGAACTGGGACTCGGTCGTCTCGGGATTGGTGATTGCCGCCGCCGCCGCGCTCGATGTCTA